>JACNJG010000102.1 GCA_014382685.1 Candidatus Cloacimonadota bacterium | reverse complement strand
ATTCAGTACTTGTAAATAATTATCCTAATCCGTTCAATCCAACTACTACAATCCGTTTTTCCATAACACAATCCAGCAAAGTCGAACTCACGATTTATGACGTTAAAGGAAGACTTGTCGAGACACTTGTGAACGATGACGTATTGCCAAGTACTTATACACATACTTGGAATGCTCAAAATATCCCATCAGGCACCTACTTCTATCAGCTCAAAGTAAATGACCATGTAGTTGATACTAAATCAATGATCTTGGTTAAATAACAGGTATAATTTTCAGCCGGTGCAGTTATTGTGCCGGTTGATTTTTTCTTTTATTAGAATGTGTATTAAAATAAAAGGGGTTTGAGTTGAATCTTTCTGAGGATAGACAATATCATCTGAATGAAGAGGGTGACTTTATCATACATGATTATAACTCATCAAAATTATTCTCAAGTTTTTTACCGGGAGTTGCCGGCAAAAGCGGCATTCCCATGTGGACGTTTTACGTTAATCGCGGCCAGTGCATCTGCAGTATGGGCATGGAAGGCAAGCATCATCCTATTATGGAATTCCTGCCGGCAAATTGGGCTTATAATCTTGTTTCAACTCAGGGATTTCGAAGTTTCATAAAATTATCGAAAGATTTTCCCATCAGATTTTACGAGCCTTTTCAGAATAATCTACGCGATGAAAAAATAGAACGTTCCCAGAAAATGATCATTTCTGCTTCACAATTGAAACTGGAAGAAATTAATAACACTTTAGGTTTAAAATTTGTTGTAGAATACTTCAATGTTCCTCAAGAAAATTATGCCGGTCTGATCCGCCGGCTACATATAGAAAATTTGAATGATCATCCTGTAAAACTGGAAATTCTGGATGGCTTGCCGCTGATCATTCCCTACGGCATCGATAACAATGGACTAAAGTTTATGCGACGGCTGTTCGAGGCTTTCGTGGAAGTGGTGAATTTCGAGAACAAAGCGCCCTTTTTCAAAGGCAAAGTGAAACCAGCCGACCGACCGGATGTGGTGAAGATCAAAAAAGGAAATTTCTATCTGGGCTTTGCGGAAGATAGCAAACTAGTTACGCCAATCGTTGATCCATTCAAGATTTTTGGAATTCGTGGTGATTATAATTATCCTGAAAATTTCCTGAAATCTACTGCCAAAAATCTAGTGAAAGATCAGATCTTTGAAAACAGACTGCCCTCTGCGATGGGGCTGTTCCAAACGGAAATTGCTGCTGACAAAACTTTCACCTGCAATTCCATTATCGGTCATGCAGCTTCGGTGCAGGAACTGAACGAACTGATACCTAAAATCGCTAAGGCAGACTACATCGATCGGAAACAAGCGGCAGACAGAGATATCGTGAAAGCTTTGACGCAGCATAATTTCATCTGCAGCTCACAGTCAGCGCTGGATCATTACGCCAGACAGAATTTTCTGGATAATACACTACGGGGAGGTTTACCCTACACGATCAAGGGCAGTGAAAAATCGACTACGCTGCATCTCTATTCGCGCAAACATGGCGATCTGGAAAGAGATTACAATGATTTCCGGCTCAATCCAACTCCCTATTCACAGGGAAATGGAAATTTCAGAGACGTGAATCAGAATCGCCGCTGCGATCTATTCTTCGATCCCGATGTGCAGGAAGATAATGTTGAACACTTTTATAATCTAATCCAGCTGGATGGCTTTAATCCGCTTGTGATAAAAGAAATCCATTTTACAGTAAAAGATCACGTGAAGCTTAAAAACTTTTTAGCACAAAATCTGGGACCAGAAAATGTTGAAATTGTCAGTTCTTTTTTGGAAGAGTCTTTCACACCTGGGGAACTGTTGATCTTCCTGAAAGAACACATAATTCCTTTGAAAAGTAATAACGAGAGTTTTCTTGGTGATTTGCTGGGATTGTGCAAAAAGAATCATGACACACGTTACGGTGAAGGTTTCTGGACAGATCACTGGACGTACAATCTGGATCTCCTAGAAAATTATCTGGCTGTAAATCCAGACAAAAAGAAATATATATTGTTTGAGAAGCGGGATTTTTCATTTTATGATAATCCGCATTGCGTGCAGCCCCGTGACGACAAATATGTTATCTGGAACGGTAAACCCATGCAGTTGCAATCTGTTGTTTTCGATGAAGAAAAAGACCTGCTTATTAACAAACGCAGTCACGATCCCAATAAAGTTAAAACTGATTTCGGTAATGGAGAAGTGTACTATACAAATCTGTTCAGCAAGATGCTGTCTCTCATTGTGAACAAACTCGCTTCTCTAGATGCCGAGGGGGTAGGTGTGGAAATGGAAGCCGATAAACCAAACTGGTATGATGCGCTCAATGGCTTACCCGGTTTAATGGGTTCAAGTCTCAATGAAACACTGGAGATAAAGCGAAATATTCTGTTTCTACTAAATACCCTTTCTGATCTGGATCAGGAAGATAAAAATTGGTTTGTCTATGAAGAATTGAAAACATTCATTATCAAACTTCATGATACACTCAAATCAAGATTGACTCCTTTTGAATTCTGGGATAAAGCAACTGCAATCAAGGAACAATATCGGGCAAAAACAAGATATGGGATCCATGGAAAAGAAACAGTACTATCTAAAAAAGAGATCATTACATTCTTGCAATCCGGGCTGGAAAAACTGGAAGAAGGGATCGCCAAAGCATGGAATGAAAAGGACAGGGTTGTATCAACCTATTTTCTGAATGAACCTGTTGAATACGAAGTGATCAAGTTATCTGATGATGAAACCAATAAAGTTAAACATAATTCCAGAGGATTTCCCTGCTTTCGAGTAAAGAAATTTCAGCAGAAATCGCTGCCGCTTTTCTTAGAAGGACCTGTTCACTATCTGCGTTGTCACAAAGATAAAGAAAGAGCTGTCGAACTTGCAAATAATATTAGACAAAGTAGACTTTTTGATCAACAACTCAAGATGTATAAAGTAAACGAATCTCTAGCAGATCAACCACATGAAATCGGAAGGGCTAGAACTTTTTCGCCGGGATGGTTCGAAAATGAATCGATCTGGCTGCACATGGAATATAAATACATGCTGGAATTACTAAGGAACGGTCTTTATGATCAATTCTACGGTGATTTCAAAAATGTGTTCATTCCATTTTTAAAACCTGAAATTTATGGTAGAAGTATTCTGGAAAATTCCTCTTTCATCGTCAGCAGTGCCAATCCGGATCCTTCTATTCACGGTAATGGATTTGTGGCTCGATTGAGTGGTGCAACAGCAGAATTCATAAATATTCTGTCATTTATGACAATCGGGCAGAAACCTTTTTGTATCAATGAAAATAATGAATTGCAGCTGCAGTTTAATCCTGCTCTCCCGGAATGGCTTTTTACCAAAGCAGCAAGTAATAGAAAACTGCTTTTGGATGGTGTTTGGCAGGAAGTTGAATTTACCAAAGATACTTTCAGTTTTATGTTCCTGGGGGAAATATTGGTTACATATCACAATCCATCGAGAAAGAATACTTTTGGGCAAAATGGAGTTTCACCTGCTAATTGGAAACTGATTGATAATGATGGAAAGATATCAATCGTAAAAGAAAACAAATTGAATGCTAAGTTAACAAAAAAAGTTCGAAATAGAGAAATAAAACGTATACATGTAGATTTGAAATAAATTTGGAGAAAATTATATGAAAGATTTTGAAAATAGAATTTCCGAGTTATTGGCAAAAATGACTCTTGATCAAAAGATCGGGCAAATTGTGCAACCTGAAAGACAATTCGTTACTCCCGAAGAAGTCAAAAAATATCATATTGGTTCAGTTCTTAGTGGTGGTGGATCTGTTCCAGGTGACAATAAACCCGAAGATTGGATTAAAATGAATGACGAATACTGGGCAGCTTCTATGGAAGAAGATGAAGATCATCTGGCTATTCCATTGATCTATGGCGTAGACGCAATTCATGGTAATACTAATGTATTAGGTGCAGTGGTTTTTCCTCATAATATTGGTTTGGGTGCAGCTCATGATCCTGATCTGTTGGAAAGAATTGCTTCTGCAACTGCCGAAGAAATTGCAGCAACTGGTGTAGAGTGGACTTTTGCTCCTACCTTGGCTGTTGCTCGCAATGATCACTGGGGAAGAACTTATGAGAGTTATTCTGAAGATCCCAAGATCGTTTCTGAATACGCTCCCAGATTTGTGAAAGGACTTCAGGGAAATTATGGTGAAGAAAATGTGATAGCCTGTGCTAAACATTTCATTGGCGATGGTGCAACTTTGCATGGAATCGATCAAGGTGATATGTGTATTTCCGAAAAAGAATTGCGCAAAATTCACGTTCCTCCCTACAAAGCTGCTATCGATGCGGGAGTACTTTCAGTTATGGTTTCTCTCAGTAGCTGGTATGGTAAAAAATGCCATGCTCACAAATTTTTACTAACAGATCTATTGAAAAAAGAATTGAATTTTAAAGGATTTGTGATCTCAGACTGGGATGGAATTGACTATATTGATGAAAGTTATGAAGAATCTGTTGCTCAGTCGTTGAATGCTGGAATGGATATGTTCATGATCACTGAGAAATGGAAAGAATTTATTCAACATGTAAAAACAAATATTAAGAATGGTCGTATTCCTATGGAACGATTGGATGATGCTGTCAGCCGAATACTGCGTGTTAAATTTGAATTTGGCGTGTTTGAAAAACCCCGACCAGCAGAAAGAAAATTATCAAAAGATCCATCCTGCTTTGGTTCAAAAGAGCACCGGGAAGTTTCCCGTGAAGCTGTACGAAAATCATTGGTTCTATTAAAAAATGAAGATGACATTCTGCCTTTGAAGAAGGAAAGCAGAATCCTGGTAGCTGGAAAAAATGCTCATAACCGCGGTCATCAATGTGGTGGATTTACAGTAGCTTGGCAGGGTGTAGATGATACAGATGAATCAAAAGATAAATCTTATGTTATGACTGATTCAGAAAAAGAAAAACCAAGAGATAAAACAAATAACGGGAAAACTGCGCATAGATCTTCAATAATTGGTGGAACTTCAATCTGGGAAGGAATTCAACGAGTTGCACCAAATGCAATTTTGAACGTGGATGGAACAAAAGCTGATCCTGCTAAACATGATGTGGCAATTGTCTGTATTGGTGAAGTTCCTTATGCTGAGATGCTGGGCGATATTCGGGTGGAAGGACTAAGAAAAGGCCTGAAGATCGGAAAAGGTTCTACTGCAGATGAAACACTTCCAGGTGAGGATATTCCTATCGTAAAAAAAGGTCCTTATGGAACACATTTATATCTGCATGAACTTCATCCTGAAGATCTTGAAACGATAAAGAATATCACCCAAAAAGGAATTCCTGTAGTTGCTGTAATGATTTGCGGCCGTCCTCTGGTTATAGAACAGGAACTGACAGAAACGAAAGCCTTTCTAGTTGCCTGGTTCCCAGGCTCAGAAGGGCAAGGTGTTGCTGACGTGCTATTTGGTGATTATCGAATGCAAGGCAAACTGAGCTTTTCATGGCCTCGCTACGATGATGAAAATTGGAATGTGGGAGATGAAGGTTATAATCCGATGTTCCCGTATGGATATGGATTGACATATAAATAGATAATTGAAATCTTGCGAATGGTCAAAAAGCTCTGTAAGAGATTAACCTTCGCAATGATCGGTGTGATAAGATTTTTGAGTGCAGGAGCATTGCTTTTGCACTCATTATTTTCAAGTAAGATAATAATTTTAGAGTAATAAAAATGATACTAATAAAATAAATAATTCTTTCGGGGATATTTCTTTTAATTTATTATTTTCGATTATATCTCAAATCAAATAGTGCCACTATTTTCACGATTTCAGATAGATTGTATTGTTCAATTCTTGACACTTGGTAAATGGTTTTTTATCAGTAGATAATTGCAATAACCCATAGGTGTTTGATGCAAGATCAGTATAAGTTTTATTACTTCAGTGTTACTTTGAAAGGTCATGAAAATGCTAACCTACTTCTGGTTGGTAACTTAACCCGAGCGGGTTTAACTCAGTGGTAGAGTATTAGCTTCCCAAGCTAAGGGTCGCGAGTTCGAATCTCGTAACCCGCTCCAATTTTAGGTCTATTAACCACGAATTAACACGAATTAACACTAAAATCATTTAAAGAAAAAGATATTAAATGGATAATTAGAGAGCTATATAATAGAAAATTAAAATTCTTATAAAAAAAGATAGCTTTAGATAAATCAAAAATTTGACGATTTATTACAACTATTCTTAGTCCGCCCATGAAGATTCTATTACATAACGGAAAGGTTTTAACTCAAGATCAGCAAAATCCCATAGCAGACACTATTTTCATTAAGGATAATTCAATTGTATTTGTAGGTAGAAGAAATGATTTTAATGAAACAACTTTTGATGATGTATTAAAAATCGATTTGAAAAAAAAGGTGGTACTTCCAGGATTCATAGACTGTCACACCCATTTTGTTAATTTTGCATTCTTAAAAAGATCAGTCGATCTTACGAACTCAAAATCTATTCAGGATGTAAAAACACGATTAGAAAATTTCCGGAAGAATCATCCTGAAATAAAAGAATGGGTACATGGTTTTGGTTGGGATAAAAATTTATGGGATGATCATACTTCTTTCAATAAAGAATTTGTGGATAAAATTTTTCCCGATATACCTGTCTCACTGTCCAGCAAAGACCTTCACTCATTTTTGTGCAATTCAAAAGCACTTGAAAGAATGGGTATCAATAAAAATACACCTAATCCAAAAAAGGGCAGTATAGGTAGAAATCCGGATGGCTCATTGAATGGTTTTCTTTATGAAAAAGCATGGAAATTCATTGATGAAGCCCGACCCAATCCTTCTTTTCCTGAGCAAGTCGCTCTTGTCAAGGATGCAATTGATGAAGCTCATCATCTTGGGTTGACAGGCATTAATAGTATGGAAGGCAAAGAAGCTTGGAAATTGTTTGAATATTTGAGAAATGAAAATCAACTTAACTTGAGAACATGCTGGCATTTCCGATTAGATTTACTTGATGAAATGATCGAAAAGGGAATACGATCTTATACTGGTGATGAGTGGTTCAAATATGGCGGATTGAAGCTTTTTATGGATGGCTCGATCGGCTCTCACACTGCGTATATGTTCCACCCGTACCTCGGTGATCCGTATAATTGTGGCACTCTTTTTCATAGCGAAAAGGAATTATTTGAAATGGTTTACTTTGCTGCGAAACACGATATTTCACCGACCATTCATTCGATAGGGGATAAAGCAAATAATTACGCTATCAATACGCTTGTCAAAGTGAAAAATCTTCCTGAAATAAAATCAAAGGATCTGTTATATCGCATAGAACATCTTCAGTGCTGCCTGCCGAAAGACCAGCAGCGGGTTGCACAAGAGGGAATATATTGCTCGATGCAGCCGATCCATATAAGTACCGATGTGAAAACTACAGAGCGATTGTTGGGTAAATATGGAAAAAATTCCTATCCGTTCAAATCTCTACTCGATAAGGGAGCGATTGTTGGATTCGGTTCTGATGTGCCGGTCGAAACGCATGATCCGTTCCTCGGAATATATTCTGCATTAGAAAGAAAATATCAATGCGATCCAAATGAAGGCAGCTGGATCCCCGAACAGAAAATAACAGTGCAGGAAGCAATTCGGGCTTATACGATAGATGCTGCAAAAGGAATACGAAGCGATGATCTCATTGGTTCAATCTCACCCGGCAAACGTGCTGACCTTATCATGATCGATGATTTTGAAAATGAACCAAACGAATTCTGGTTAGAAGCAAAACCTTATATGACGATCGTGGGTGGGGAGATTAAATTCCAAAATTTTTAAAAATATCAGCTCCAAATATTTGATGCATTTTCTAACATATTTCTAATTACACATTTTTTAAAGTAAACTCATAATAAATAAATTTAAAAAATAATTGACAAGTCCTCAGAAAACATCACATATTGGCATCAAATGTCATAGATGTTCAAAATAATTCAAAACTTGGCATTCGTGGAGGTTCCGTGTCAGGTACATTTTTGGGTTCGATAGAAGGTTCGATAACCAATAGACGGGTAAGTATTCCTCAATCATTTAGAAGTCTGATCGCTCTATCAGCAAGGATGCTTGTCGTTGCAGTTCGAGGTAGAAGCAATACTATCTATATCTTTCCAATGGATTTCTGGAAAAAGCTGGAACAAGATCTCGAGCAGGGAACGGATAAAGAAAAACAACTCCTGAAAATGTTTCGAATCTATGCGACAGTGCTCAAAGTCGAGGGACCGGGACGAATCCTCTTACCCAAAAAATTATTAGAAATAGCTGAGATAGAAAATAAGATCGTTTTCTTGGGCGAAGGCAAATTCTTTTCAATCTGGAATCCTGATAATTTCCAAAAGTACGAAGAAGAGATCGCTCAGCAATATGATGAAAAACTGCAAGAGAATGGACTTCTCTTTTAAATCCGCAGGAGGAACAATGAAAGTATCTATCGGACAGATCATGCAATTCAAGAGGATCAAAGGTGTGAAGCTTCCGGAAGGACCTTACAAGGTCGATAATTTTGATGACGTGCCACAGGATATGGAATTCGGTCTCTTTGCATACGAGATCAACGGGAATGTTGCTCACTATATTAATGTTGAAAAACTCAAAAACGGCTCCGAAGAAGAACAGGAGCTGCTGGAAAAATTCAAAATGTATTCATCCCTGCTTTCCGTAGAAGCTCTTCCTCACCTTATGCACCACAAAGATATCATTGATATTGAAGAAGTGAATGATCATATTTTACTGCATTGCGGGAATCGCTACTTTTCGATCTGGGATGGAGATAATTTCAAAAATATTGAAAAATATCTCAATTATAACCTGCATCAGTATCAAACTCCTCAGTATCTGCAATGAAAACCTTCCATATTCCTGTTCTTAGAGAACGATCAATTCAATTCCTTCAAATAAAAAAAGGCGGGATCTATGTTGATGCCACACTTGGCGGAGGGGGGCACACTGAGGCAATGTTCAAACAGGAAAAGGACATTCATGTTATTGCTTTTGATCATGATAAGGATGCTATTGATTTCGCGCAGAAACGCTTATCCAAATATTCGGATCGAATTATATTTGTTAATAAAAATTTCTCTTATCTTTCATCTGCACTGGCGCTTAACAGGATTAACAAAATTGATGGAATCCTCTTCGATCTTGGTTTCTCATCTCATCAGATCGACCAGCAGCGCGGTTTTAGTTATACTCAGGATGATGTTCTCGATATGAGAATGAACCGCAATAATGGCAAACTAACAGCATTTGAGGTCGTGAACTTTTATCCAAAGGAGAAACTCGAACAGGTTCTGCATGATTACAGCGAAGACAGATTTTGGAGGCGCATCAGCAACGCAATATTGCAGGCAAGAAAAAATAAAAAGATTGAAACAACCAAACAACTTAGAAAAATTATCGAGAATGTTATTCCAAAAGATAAAGCATTCAAAACATTATCGAGAATTTTTCAGGCACTTCGAATTGAAGTAAACAAGGAACTGGATGCGCTGGAAAAGGGATTAAAATCTTCGGTTGAAGTTTTAAAAAAAGACGGAAGGATCGCAGTCATTTCCTACCACTCTCTTGAGGATCGGATAGTAAAACAGTATTTCAAATATGAGAATCTTGAATGTATATGTCCGGCATATTTACCTCGATGTGTGTGCGAAAAAGAGAGAAGATTGAACATCATCACAAAAAAACCCATCATTCCGCCCGAAGAAGAGATCAGGGAAAATTCGCGTGCCCGAAGTGCAAAATTACGAGTCGCAGAGAGGTGCTGATGAATAAAAAACCATCCTTACTTTTTATTATTTTTATTTCGATTTTTTGCTTCATTGTGATCTCCAGTCTGCTCCGCTCTATTTTTCTTGAACAGCAAAGAGGGTTATTAGCCCTCGAGCAAGAAATCCAGGATCATCAGGATATTATAACTGATCTGAAAAATGAGATCAGCGAGTTGTCTCTTGACACGCGCATCATAGAAATTGCCGGCAGCATGCTTCACATGGATTTTCCTAAACCAACCAGTATCATCAGTGTAAAGAAAAACCAGGTTTCATCAGATCAGGTTAATTACTCTTTAATGAATTTTATTTCTCCGGAAGCTATTGCTGCAGATAAATAGCAAAATATCACTGTCCAATGCAGGAAAATAAGGGTAGGATTTCTTCAATAAAAGTTATCTTCATTCTTGTTTTTTGTGTTTTTATATTCCGATTATTTTCCATACAATTATTAGACGTTTACGGATTTTACAATAATTACCAGCGTTACAAAAATAAAAAGAACATCATACCGGCAGAGCGAGGTTTCATCTATGACAGACACGGTACGGCACTAGCAGGGAACAAAAAATTATATAAGCTGGAATTCTGCCCAAAACTTATCAAATGGGAAAAGATAGACTCACTTTCGACAGTTGATAGGGGTATTGTTTATAATGAAATAATTAATACCATCGCTCAAAATACGGATAAATCACGTGAAGAGATTGCAGAGAGAATTTCTACTTTTGAAGAAGATTTTCCATACGGCTTCGAGCTGGTTACTCAAATTGATGCTGCTCAAAAGGATAGGATATTAAGAGCCCTAAAAGATCAGGGAATTCACGGAGTGCTCGATTATAAACAGAAATCCGAAAGGGTGTATCCAAAGGGCAATCTCGCCGGTCCTTTAATTGGATTTTATGAATATGATAATGACCGTGCATTGTGCGGAATTGAGCTTGTATCCAATAACGAGCTGACCGGTCAGGACGGTTGGTCAGAAGTAATACAATATGGCACTGGTGATGACTATCATTTTGATGATATGCCTTTGCAGGATCCGATTTCCGGCAAATCCGTCTATCTCACTATTGATGCACATCTTCAGGCAATCCTGGAAAAAAATCTCATACTTGGAATTGAGGAATATGATGCCAAAGGAGCGATCGGTGTAATAATTTCACCCCGTACCGGAGAAATTTATGCTATGAGGGGGATAAATCGAGATTATATTGGGAGTTCGGTACGAACCGGTCATACGCTTCCGATATATCCGATAAACTGGCAGTACGAGCCGGGTTCCACACTAAAACCGGTTACAGCACTAATAGCAATCGAAGATAATATATATCATGCGAATGATATAATCGACTGTAGAACCAGAAAGATCGGCGGACGTACAATCTCCGATGTGAAGCCACTTCAATATTTAACCTTTAAACAGGTACTTTCAAAGTCCAGCAATTGCGGTATCACTCGCATTGCAGATAATATTCAACCCTATAAATTATACAAAACATTAACTGATCTTGGTTTTGGCCATAAAACAGGTATCATTTTAAATGGTGAAAGTGCTGGAGTTATTCGACATCCGAGCAAATGGTCAAAATATTCCTTGCATTCGCTGTCTTTTGGTCAGGAATTGACAGTGACAGTACTTCAGCTCGCCTATGCTTATGCTGCTTTTGCGAATGGTGGAAGAATGCTACAGCCGAAAATAATATATAAAATAGAGGATGAGGAGCAGAATATGCTCTTTGAGCCAAAAACAACAGTTGTCAGGCAGGTCTCAAATCAATGGGCTATTGACACTTTGAGAACCTATTTAAAAGCAGTCGTTGATGAAGGACACGGAGTCGGAACCAAGCTTGGATATATTTCTGTAGCTGGTAAAACAGGTACCGGAGAAAAGCTCGATCCCGAAGGACGTGGCTACCTTAAAGATGCCTATATCACGAGTTTTGTGGGCTTTTTCCCTGTAGAAGACCCTCAGGTAGTGATGGCAATTATGTATGATGAACCGGATTATGATCATCGTTACGGAAGCATCTCTGCAGTCCCGACTTTCCGAAAAATTGTTGAGGAAATGATTGTTCTTCCTCATAATGATATTTTGTACATTGCCAATGAAGCCAATAGAGAATATGTACTCGTTCCGGAATGCATTGGAAAATCTGTAAAAGAAGCATGCAAGCTTCTGGTCGAACACAATATTGACTTCACCAGTTTTGGGGATGGAGATGTCGTAGTTGATCAGTTCCCCAAACCGGGTGTGACGATGCTGGAAGGGTCGTCGATAATCCTTCAGGCAGGATTTCAAATCCTTACACGAAGTAATCAGAATGCAAACTTGACGCAATAAATGAGAATCAAACTCTAAGGTTTTCTATGAAAAAGTTGAAACTAAAGCAGATCATTACAGCGATGAACGCAACTACTAACGCACTTAAAAATGCAGAGATTGACTGCATCATACATGATTCCCGCGAGTGTGGCTTACATTCTGATAAGAAAATCCTATACTTTGCAATTCATGGGGAACAGGTTGACGGACATGATTTTGTCAGGGATGCGCTCTCAAAAGGAGCATTATTTGCAGTGGTGGATCATGAACTACAAGGTGAAGTAGATACGCAGAAACTTATATTTGTTGAGAATACTGTGAAAGCTTTGGACGCATTAGGAAAATATTATCTCAAACAGTTTGATATTCCAAAAATCGCGATCACCGGCTCGGTCGGGAAAACTATCACAAAAGAATTCGTTGCTAATGTGTTGTCTCAAAAATATAAAGTTCATAGAAGCGAGGGCAATCTCAACACGATTATCGGGCTTCCTATAACGATTTTTGACCTCGATGACACATATGAAATAGCAGTTCTTGAGCTTGGAACAAATCATTTTGGAGAAATAAAAGCTCTTACAGAAATGGTTGATCCCGATATTACGGTCATTACTAATATCGGTGAATCACATTTGGAATTCTTAGAAAATCTTGAGGGAGTTTTCAGAGAGAAGAATGACATTTTTAAGTATTCAGCAAAGGATACATTCAAAATATTTAATGGTACTATCACATTTCTTCAGAATCACAAAGGTGAAAAGCATTACTATTCCTACGGATTTGATGACGATAATGACCTTGTAGTGAGGGATATAGATCGTGTAGATCACAAATATTCGTTCTATGTAAATGATGAGCAATATTTCATTTTTAATGATGTGTATCATAATGTGCTGAATGCGATCCCTGCAATTATTATAGGAAAGCAATTTGAGCTTTCCCACGAACAGATACAGAAGGGCTTAGCGATCACACCTGAAGTTGGTTTGAGAATGGAGATAAGGGAGAATGCATCGAAAAATTGGACAATCATCGCTGACTGCTATAATGCAAATCCAGTATCAATGACATCTGCGCTGGAGTATTTGCAAGCTCTTCCTCATAAAAATAAGATAGTGATCCTTGGAAATATGCTCGAACTGGGAGTGGATAGTCAAAAATTTCATGAAGATATTGGCATATTGGTAAGGGAAATGGGTGTAAGGAGATCGATCTCAATTGGAGATCTTGCAAAGTTTTATAAATTTATCACACATTACTCATCTGCTGATGATTTTATAGATCGCTTCTCAGATGAGATGTTTCCTGAGGATGCTGTAATACTGGTCAAAGCATCCCGGGGTATTGCGTTAGAAAAAATCGTAGAAAGGCTGGTAAATTAATGTTTTATCATATTTTGTATCCTCTCGTTAGGGTACATATTGTTTTTAATGTTTTTCAGTACATTACATTCCGTGCAATTGGTGCTTTTATCACCGCACTTCTTTTATGTTTTTTATTTGGTCCCAAGATCATCAAATCTTTGAAAAGGCATCAGGTTACAGAAAATATTAATGGTTTCCTCCCGGCTGCACATATGAAAAAGAAGGGTACTCCCACAATGGGAGGAATTATTATTGGACTTGGCTTGATCATCTCGAGCTTGCTCTGGAACAATCTTACAAATCCCTATGTGCTTATAGCACTGCTTGTTACGTTGTGGCTCGGTGGATTGGGTTTTCTTGATGATTACCTGAAAAATGTACGGCATATAGAGCAGGGTTTGGTCGAGAAATATAAGATTGCAGGACAGCTTGTTCTTGGAATTCTCATTGCAGTTACTCTCTATTTTGGCTATCAGCAAAGTCACTCGATCACCTATATTAATATCCCATTCTTGAAGGATACTTCTATTTCACTTGGTGTATTTTTCATTCCATTTGTTGCACTTTTTATCACTTTTTATTCGAATGCAGTAAATCTTACAGATGGATTGGATGGACTGGCAGCGGGTACGATCGCTCTTGTTGCCTTCGGGCTCGGTGTTATGTCTTACGTTAAAGGGCATATTGTAATCGCAGATTATCTTAAACTCGAATTTATCAGCGAGGCAGGGGAGTTGACGGTTTTCACGACTGCAATTATCGGTGCGATCCTTGGATTTCTCTGGTTTAATATAAAGCCGGCGCAGGTATTCATGGGAGATACTGGAGCGCTTTCCATGGGGGGAGTTCTTGCTGTGATGGCTATTCTTATAAAGGAAGAGATTTTCTTTGTCATGATAAGTCTTATGTTCGTTATTGAGGCAATTTCATCCTTAGTACAGAGATACTATTATAAGCATACACGCATAAAATATGGTGAGGGCAAGCGGGTTCTTCTCTGTGCTCCGCTTCATCATCATTACGAATTAAAGGGTTGGTCGGAAAACCAGATCGTAATACGTTTTTGGATTATAACAATGCTTTTAACCGCTATAGGACTGGCTACACTTAAGCTGAGATAGCATGGACTGGAAAGATAAGAGAGTTGCTGTTATCGGTCTTGCCAGAAGCGGTTTGGCTGCTGCACGAAAACTCAAAGAGATAGGCGCTGATCCTTTCTTATCCGACATTCGCTCAAAAGAAGAATTGAAAGATATAATAACCATCATATCTGATTTTGAGTATGAATTAGGAGAGCATTCGGGAAAAATTCTTAACAACAAACTAATCATTGTGAGTCCTGGAGTTCCGCTTGATATTCCTATTTTAGAAAAAGCACGTGAGAAAGAAATCCCAATATGGAGCGAACTGGAATTCGGATTTCAGCTTGTCAAAGATACTTCCTCAAAGATCATTGCAATAACCGGCTCAAATGGAAAGAGCACAACTACTTCCCTGATTCATCATATCTTGAAAGAGAGTGGCAAAAATGCGCTACTTGCAGGTAATATCGGATTGCCATTCACATCGTTTCCAATTGAAAAGGGGGAATATGACTTCATTGTGTTAGAGGTAAGCAGCTTTCAACTCGATGCAATTGAACGATTTAAACCGGACATTGCAGTTTTGTTGAACATCACTCCTGATCACTTGAATCGGTATCATACATTTGATGCATATAGAAGCTCGAAATTAAGAATTTTTGAAAATCAGACGGAAAATAATTTCGCAATACTAAATTATGATGATGATGAATGCAAGCAATTAAACAAAACTGGTTTATCAAAAAAAATATTCTTTAGCGTGAAAGAAAAAGTGAATGAAAAGGTTTGGTTTCAAGATGATAAAATCTGGATAAAATCTGTAGATATGACTTCCCATTTATTCTCTAATGACCTTCCAATAAGAGGATTACATAATATTAGCAACGCTGTTGCTTCTTCCCTTGTTGGTGTATTATGCGGATTGAAACCTGACCAAATAATCGCAGCTTTGAAAAGTTTCAAAGGATTAGAACATCGTCTTGAATGGGTAGCTGAAATCGATGAAAGAATTTTTATAAATGATTCAAAAGCAACAAATTGTGTTTCTGTAGAAAAAGCACTCACATCATTTGATAAACCGATAAATCTTATTATGGGCGGTTCGGATAAAAATGAAAATTTCTCATCCCTGATTTCGCTCATAAAAAAAAATGTGATAAACCTGATCGTACTTGGTGAAACAAAAACCCAAATTGTTAGAATGTTTAAAAAATTTGTGAACACAGTCGAGGTTTCTGATTTGCAAGAAGCAGTCCAGACCGCATACAAAATTTCAGAACCAGGTGAATATATATTGCTTTCACCCGGCTGCGCAAGTTATGATATGTATAATAATTTTGAAGAGCGTGGAAAGCACTTCAAACAGCTTGTAAACACGATAAAAAAATGAAGATTTCAACAAAATTTCTGGAAGATTCGCTGATCTACATCTGTCTTATTCTGATTTTGATCGGCTTGCTGCTCATCGGAAGTATAGATTCCTTTCAGTTCAAATCGCGGAATATTGTAATGCAGACTATATGGATTTTTGTATCTATTATATTCTTTTTTATCTTTTCACACATTCATCTTCAGCGTTTGAGAATACTGTCTTTTCCACTGTTACTTCTCGGCTTGATCGCTCTTGCGGCAGTATTTGTGCCGGGCATCGGGAAGACAGTAAATAATTCATCACGATGGATCAATCTTGGCAAATTCACTTTTCAATCAAGCAATCTAGCAAAGATAATTCTCATCTTTTATATGGCCCATTTCTTTGCAAAAAATCAGGATATTCTCGATAGATCAGAACCGAGATATTTCCTTCGCAATTTTTTCCCGGTCATTTTTGCTCTTGGTCTTTATATTGGCTTGATATACTTTGAACCCGATCTCAGCACAGCAGGTATTCTCTTTCTTATTTTTCTGAGCATGCTTTTTATAGCGAAAGTGAAACTATCCACAATCACATTAATATCTGTTAGTGTTATTATTATGCTTGTGGTTCTCATATCGGTTGGTCCTTCATATCGAAGAGCACGGTATGTCTCTTTTGTGAAATTTCTTGCCGGCAAAGAGGTGAAGGTTCAAGATCATAATGATGCTTTTTTCCAACCGAGGGAGTCTCTTATCGCACTGTCTAATGGCAAGTTAACAGGCAGGGGGTCAGAAGAGGGAAAGGCAAAATTATATTATCTGCCATTTGCTCACTCTGATTATATTTTTTCTATACTTGGTGAAGAATATGGGTTTGTAGGAAGCATAGTGCTTCTATTGTTTTATCTGCTTCTGTTGCTAAGTTGTTTCACTTTATCGCAGCGCGCACATAATCCTTTTTACTCATTTCTTATCGCAGGTTTAGGATTTGGGATTGCATATAATATTATTGTAAATGTTGCTGTTGCAGTGAGTTTGATCCCTTCGACCGGTGTGACACTACCCTTTATAAGTTACGGCGGTTCAGCACTTTTAATCGATTCTATCGCTATTGCGGTGATCATCAATGCCAGCAAACGTGACCGGTATGAACGTATTGAAAAGGAATTTCAATATGCATAGAATAGCTATCGCAGCAGGTGGAACGGGCGGACATATTTTTCCCGGAATTGCAATTGCTAGCGAGCTGCAAAAGCAACTCGGTGAATGCGAGATTCTATTTATCGGATCAAAAGATGGCATTGAAAATAAAATAGTAAAAGAAAATGGTTATGATTGCATTCCGACAAATGTGCAGAAATTATACAGATTTTTCACACTGAAAAATATTTTATTCCCATATTATATGCTGAAAAGTATTGTAGAAACGCAGAATATCTATAAGAAATTCAAAATATCAATTTTTATAGGTTGCGGCGGATTTGTCAGCGGTACTGCGGGTTACGCAGCGAAACTGCAAAGGATTCCAATATTTTTACAGGAACAGAATAGTTACCCCGGGCTGAGCACACGTTTCATCGCACCCTATGCCGGAAGAATTTATCTTGGAAATCAGAAAGCAACTGAATATTTAAAATGTTGTACAAACCAAATTTGCTATACTGGAAATCCAATTCGTACATTAGAAAAGACCTCACAGGAGAAAGCACTGGAATTACTGGGATTGCGAAACAAAAGGACAGTTTTCATTTATGGTGGAAGCTTGGGCTCCACTCCAATAAATAATGCAGTGCTCTCAATTCTTGAGAAATTATTATATAATAATTTCCAGGTGATCTTTCAGACCGGCAAGCGTGATTTTTCAAGAATATTTGAACTCTTTGGTGAAAATAGAAATCTAATTATAAAACCATTTTTTGATGATATCGATATTGCCTATTCTGCAAGCGACCTGGTTGTGTGCAGGGCTGGAGCGATCTCGCTCTCTGAAGTTGCATACTTTGGAATCCCTGCTATTATTATTCCCTTTCCATGGGCTGCAGGGAACCATCAGGTAAAAAATGCTGAGAGTTTCGGTGCCAAGAATGCAGCGGTTGTGATCGAAGAAAAGAACCTTTCACCAGAAATTTTATTGAATGAGATCGTGAATATCTTGAATGATCTGGAGAAGTACAAAAATATGGCACAAGCGATGAAATCTCTTGCAAAACCACAGGCAACACAAGATATTGTCAGCGATATTATAAACACAATAGGCAGTTAATTTAATGATTTTATTATATTTTAGAAAAACATTTTCATCAGTTTCTGGGAGATCTTAAGTTGTCATGAAAACAAAGATTCACGCAAAGATGCTGAGGTGCAAAGGAATAATGAAAAGTATTATTTTTGGTAAAACATTTTCAGCAACTTCTATAAACACTTTAGTAGTAGAGTTCATACAGATAATTTTATACTTATCTTTTTTATTCGTGTATTTTTGTGTTAATTCGTCTGCCACGGCGGAAAGTAGCGAAGACGGGTGGTTAAAATTTTTCTGTTTATCTGAGTTAGGAATAGAATGTTAGGAAAAACGAAGAAGTTGCATTTCGTTGGTATTGGCGGCATCGGCATGAGCGGAATTGCCGAACTGCTCATCAATTACGGGTACATGATTTCTGGCTCTGATCTATTAAAATCACCCGTGACCGAACGTCTTGAAAAAATGGGTGCAGAGATCACCTATTCACATAACGCCTCAAATGTTCATAACGATGTGGACGTTGTTGTGAAATCCTCTGCAGTAACAAGCTCAAATATTGAGATAAAAACTGCTGTAAAGAAGAATATTCCTGTCATCAGACGAGCCGAAATGCTTTCCGAGCTTATGAGAATGAAAATGGGAATTTGCATTGCTGGCACTCATGGCAAAACCACCACGACTTCCATGGCAGGAATGATTCTCACAGAAGCAGGACTGCTACCCACACTCGTGATCGGAGGAGTGGTAAAGAATTTTGATAGTAATGCAGTTCTAGGAAAATCAAAATATATTGTTGTCGAAGCTGATGAATACGACCGCTCCTTTTTATCATTAACTCCCATAATAGCAGGGATATGCAATATTGAAGAGGAGCATGTTGACTGCTATCCAACTGTGGAAGAACTGGAAAATGCATTCCTTCAGTTTGCTAACTCAGTTCCTTTCTTCGGTTTGATCGCAGTGTGCATTGATGATCCTGCTATCAAGCGACTATTGCCAAGATTTGACAAGCGTTTATGTACTTTTGGGTTAGATAAAAACGCAACAGTTCGCGCAGAAAATATTAGATTTTCTAATTTTGAATCCGAGTATGATCTTATGTATGCGAATAAAAAACTCGGAACTATTAATCTTGCATTGCCAGGTGAATATAATGTTCAAAACTCGCTCCTTGCTGCTTCCATAGCTCTCGAACTTGAGATTCCTTTCATAGATATCAGGAACGGTTTACAAAAATTTACCGGCGTGTACCGCAGATTTGAGCGCAAGGGTTTTGTGAATGACATTCTTGTTTATGATGATTATGCACATCATCCCACTGAGGTTAGAAAAACACTTCAGGGCATTAAGGAAGGTTCGGGTCGAAGGATAATCGCAGTGTTTCAACCTCATTTATTTACCCGCACAAAGATGTTTTATAAAAAATTTGCAGAAGCTCTGATGGTATCTGATGTGCTAATTATCAATGATATTTATCCAGCTCGTGAAGAACCGATCGAAGGCGTAACCGGCAAACTTATTTCCGATGTAGCATGTGAACTTGGACATAAAAAAGTATATTTCATAAAAAATAAAGAGGATATTCCGAACGAGCTTATGAAAATGACCAAGAGCGGAGATTTTGTGATCACTATGGGCGCAGGAAATATTTTTGAAGTATCGGAAAAATTTGTTCACTTGTTAGAGAAGCAGAATACAGCTCTATCCAAGAAAAAATAATGAAAGAAAAGTTTAAAGATGCCACAAAGACTCGAAGACACTAAGTTTTTTGAAGTAGTAGTTGAAGTTGCAATCTTGGTGACTTTGTGCCTTAGTGGCAAGAAAAAATAATGAAAGAAAAGTTTAAAGATGCCACAAAGACTCGAAGACACTAAGTTTTTTGAAGTAGTAGTTGAAGTTGCAATCTTGGTGACTTTGTGCCTTAGTGGCAAGAAAAAATAATGAAAGAAAAGTTTGAAATATTTATTGCAAAACATCACTTGTCATGTTTAAAGAAAGAGGTTTCTTTGAAATTCTTCACAACCATAAAGTGTGGTGGGGAAGCTGATTATCTTGCAGAACCTGATAGTTATGGTGAGCTTTTAAAAATATTCAAATTTATCTGTGAAAATAATATTCCGTACAAAATTCTTGGGAATGGCTCGAATATTTTAGTTTCTGATGAAGGATTTCAAGGGATTGTGATATCATTGAAAAATTTTCCATACTCAATTGAAATACATGACAAAAGATTAACAGTTGCTGCCCAAATCGAGGGTGCTCATCTTCAGAAAAAATGCATTCTTGAGGGCTTAAGCGGTTTGGAATTCTTGAGTGGTATTCCGGGAACTGTGGGTGGAATTATTGCAATGAATGCAGGGGCTTTTGGTCATGAAGTGAATAGTGTTCTGGGTTCGGTAAAAGCAGTTACACATGAAGGAAAAATCGTAAGCATTCAAGCTGAGAATATAGATTTTTCGTATAGAAAAACAAAACTTCCTTTTGAAAATTATATTATCACGGAAGGAATTTTCAATGTTCATAAAAAGGACATGCACGAAGTAAAAGAACTCTGCGATTCCTATATTTCACAGAGGAAATCAACGAATCTCCGGCATGCCTTGACCTTTGGCTCGACCTTCAAGAACGGTCCAGATTATTACGCTGGAGAACTCATTGAGAAATGCGGATTAAAGGGATATGCTATTGGTGATGCTCAAATTTCTAAAACTCATGCAAATTTTATCATAAATAATGGAAACGCTTCATCAAAAGATGTGTATCTTCTCACAGAAAAGATGAAAGATGAAGTGAAAAAAAAATTTGGAATAAACCTCGAATTAGAAATCAAACTATGGGGAGATTTTTCTTATGCGAGAAAATAGAATGAGAATAAAAGAACCGGTTTTTAAGAAAGCGCTCATTATGCTTGTGCTGTGTGTGAGTATTACTGGAGCTTGTGCGTTCTTGTTGAAATTCGGTGTAACAAAATGGAATTATCTTCAAATGAAGGAGAGTGAGGTGGCTGGTACGATCCATATTAATCCAGACATCATTCATATCTCTCTTTCGGAATTTAAAGGTGAAAATCTCTATCTTCTTGAAGATATTGCAGTTCGTGAAAGATTGCTGCAAGATCCACGTGTTAAGGATGTTAGAGTTCTGAGAATATTCCCGAGCACATTAAAAGTCATTGTTGAAGAACGACTTCCTATAGCGTTTCTTCAAACCGCTCAAAATGAACATTTTCTTATCGATGATCAGGGAGTTCTGCTGGAAAAAATTGCTAATACAAATGAATTAGATTTGCCTGTCTTTTGTGAAATCGGAATAAATAATTTGACACTGGGACAGGAAGTATCAGATACAAACTTTCAGATCCTTCTCGATGTGTATAGAATTTTAAAAATGAAATATACTGATTTTCTTGCATGTGTGAAGGAGCTATATATTGAAGATGGAGATGTTATCATCTCAGAACGTGTAAGAGATGTGAGATTCATTATCGGTGATCGTGATTTTGATGATCGCCTGGAAAAGCTTGTCTTTGCATACCGAAATTTTGGTGTGGCAAGTTATTCAGAGATCGATGTGCGATTTTCCGATCCAATACATGAATTGGTGATATTAAGATAATGGCAAAACAACAGGTAATAACGGCTTTAGATATCGGTACAACTAAAGTATGTTGTATCATTGCAGTTATTGATAAAAACAATCAACTGAAGATCTCAGGCATCGGAGAGACTAAATCCCAGGGACTTACACGTGGAATGATCAGAAACATTCGTGCTGCATCAGAATCTATCGACTCTGCAGTACGTGCTGCCGAGAAGATGGCAGGGATCGATGCTGAGAATATTATAGTCGGTGTGGCAGGAGAAATGATCCGCAGCTTTGTGCGTCACGGTATGGCTAATATTATCAGCAAAAGCAAATATACTGAAGAGATCAACGAATACGAGGTAACTGAAACTGAGATCGAGAATGTTAAAAATGACGCTATAAAAAATGCCCCTTTGACGAGCGATCAGAAGCTCATTCATGTTGAGCCACAGTATTTTATGATAGACAGCATCACAGGCATTATTGATCCAATCGGAATGACAGGACACCGTCTCGAGGCGGATGTTCTTTTCGTCACAGCAGATATGAGTTATTTAAATAGTATTTACCGCAGCGTGCAGCTTTTGGGCTTGAATGTGAAAGATGTGATCCTTCAACCAATTGCATCTGCCATGGCAGTTCTAAATGATGATGAAGTAGAGCTCGGCGCTGTGCTCGTGGACATAGGCGGTGGTACGACCGATGTATCTATTTATTATAAAAAAAGTCTCCGTTTTACTTGTATTATTCCATTTGGAGGAGAGAACATCACATCAGACCTATCAGTAGGATTACGTACTCCAAATGCAGAAGCAGAAAAGATAAAGATAGATTTTGGATATGCTATTCCGGGAAATGTAGATAACGACTCAAAGATCGAGGTGCCGGGAATTGGGGGCTACCCTTCGACCTTACGCACAAAAAAGCTCATTGCAGAGATCATCAATCCCAGAATGGAAGAGATTGCTAAGTTGGTGTATAATAATGTGGTAAAAAGCAAATATCTTGAAATGATCACTGCGGGTATTTCTATTTGTGGGGGAACTGCAAATTTGAGAAGTACGAACCAGCTTTTCTCACAGGTATTTCATGAAATTCCAACAAAAACCGGATATCCTTCATTTAAAGGAATATACGGCGATACGGAAACTCTATCAAATCCAAAATATGCAACTGCTGTAGGTTTGCTGTACTGGGGTGTGAAGAATTATAAAAACGAACCCCTTGCACCAGGTAAAGGTTCGGTTATTGATCGTCTTTTCAAAAGAGTAAAAAAATGGTTTGAAATACAAAGCTTTACGTAAATATTAATTCCTGACAAAGGTCAAATAGGGAGCATATATGCTAAAATTTAATCATTCAACGAACAAAATTTCTAAGATCAAGATCATCGGCATTGGCGGAGCAGGAAATAATGCGGTCAATACTATGATCACAAATAATCTTGGCGGTGTCGATTATGTCGCAGTTAATACCGACCGGCAGGTGCTTAATATTTCTGCTGCTGAAGACAAATTGCAGATAGGGAAGAACCTTGTAAAAGGTTTCGGCGCAGGTGGCAAACCAGAAGTTGGAGCAATGTGTGCAGAAGAAAGTAAGGATGAAATAAAAAAGGCACTGGCTCATACTGATGTTGTATTTCTTACTGCCGGAATGGGTGGAGGAACCGGAACCGGTGCAGCTCCGATCTTTGCAAAATTAGCGCAGGAAATGGATATCCTAACTATTGCCATTGTAACATATCCTTTCAGTTTTGAGGGAAAATACCGCAAAGAAAACGCCGAAAAAGGCATCGCTGAATTGAAGCAATACGTGAACTCTCTTATTATTATCGATAACGATAAAGTCCTTCAAACATTTGATGATATCGAGTTGTACCAGGCATTTGAAAAATCTAATTTTGTTCTATATAATGCAGCAAAAACTTTCACCGAGATCATCAACAAAGAGGGCTATATGAACGTTGATCTTGCAGATGTGAAAACTGTACTTTCTGAGATGGGATATGCACTCATCGGATTTGGTTCTGCTAGCGGTGAGGACAGAGCTGCAAAAGCGACACATCAAGCTCTTGATAATCCCCTCATACAGGATATTTCTCTTGAAGATACGAAAGCTATTCTCGTAAATATCACAGTGGGTTTTGATTTTGTGACAAAAGAGTATGAAGAAGTGACGAAGATAATCTATGAAAAGACAAACGAGAACACAAATATCATTCACGGGCTGGTTTTTGATAAAGACCTGAAGGATATCATTTCAATCGCGATAATTGCTACCGGAATGCTCACAACCGATAGGAAGGGAATTGATATTATTCCTTTAGAAGAAGAACAATCACAAGAGGATAGACAGAAAGAACTTGAAGAAATAATGGCAAGGATAAAGCAATCAGAGCTTCTTGCACCGAAAAATAACGAATACTCGATGGATGAAATACGAAGACAATATATAAAGGATACATCGGAATAAAATGGATTATATACTAAGATTAATAATTTATTCGCTTGCAATTCTCATTGTGAGCCGGTTCACAAAATTGATCGAGATCAAGAATTTTGGTACTGCACTTTTATTCGCTTTTGTCCTTGGTATCGTCAATGTGCTGATAAAACCGATCTTTCTATTTATATCACTTCCTCTAATTGCTTTAACCTTTGGAATATTTCTCATCTTTGTGAATGGACTTATGATCATTATTGCAGCAGCATTTTTCAAAAATGTAAAAACAAAGGGCTGTCTTTCTTCAGCAATTGCGAGCGTGCTTATTTCGGTTGTAGTATTTCTTTTTGAGATGATACTATTTCCTGGTCAGACTCAGATCACCTTATAGGAGCGTTTCTTTACAGAAAAAGTAACGCAAGATTCCAATCTTGCGAATCCATGACCACATACTCAACATCGGAATGTTGAGTTACAAATTATTCATCAAATTTGGAGCGTTTCTTTACAGAAAAAAACACAATTTTTCTCCCCTCTCTTTACCAAGCCCTTTGCTTGATAAAGCCCTTATTCGGAAGCTGGAGCTTCCTTTGTTATTGCTTTATCCCGACAAGTCGGGAGAATTGGTAAAGAGGGGTGAGGGCGGTACAAAGAAAGGGAATTGTCATTCTGGAGCGCAGCGAAGTTTACAATCCCGATTTATCGGGGAATCTCGCAAAAACGTTAAACTAACTTTCAGGTAGATCCTTCCCGTCTTCATTTCACTTCAGTCTTCTCCGCCAGCGGATACGCCCTGACAAGACACCTCGACAGGTCGGAATGTTGAGTTACAATTATTCATTTATTTCATCAGTTTTCTAACAAAAAAGCGATGT
>JACNJG010000185.1 GCA_014382685.1 Candidatus Cloacimonadota bacterium | reverse complement strand
GTCAATTGCTTTAATAATTTTTTTCATGCACAACATAAATTAATTTCTAAATCCTAATTTTTAATTACAAATAAAATGTCAAAATTAAAATGTCAAAGTAATTTTTCTTTCATCTTTATAATTGCTGAACTGCTTTTGAAATCATTCTCAACCAATATTTTGATTCTTTAGACTCCTTTTTGAAAATTTCTATTTTATATTCGAAATCTCTTCTATTTGACATCAGCCAGTAGGCAGACAAGTAATGTCATTTGAAATTTCATTAGTCCCGATGCATCAGGAGTAATTAGTAATTCAAATTTCGCAGCTAATAACGTCAATACTATAATTTTAGTAAATTAGTATTTACCAAACTTGCTCTAATATCTCTTTAATATTCCGTTCCCTCGCGTGCAGAAATATCATTCGCGAAATAATGTTTTATCTCTTTCATCTCGGTAACAAGATCTGCGATCTCGAGTAATTCTTCAGGTGCGTATCTTCCTGTTATGACGAGCTCTAACTCATCTTTGTTCTCTTTTATAAACGGAAGAACTTCTTCAAGCGAAACAAGATCAAAGTCAAGTGCAACATTCAATTCGTCCAAAATGACCATGTCATATTTTTTACTTAAGATAATTTCTTTTGCTTTTTCAAAACCTTTAACAGCTTCATCGATGTCGATCTGCTTGGGTTGTTTTTTATCCACAAAATCGGGTGTGCCGAATTGGATAATATCAATATTCGGTATTTTTTCAAAAAAAGTGATCTCACCATACTCGATATTCTTTTTCATGAATTGGATGATGCAGACATTTTTATGATGACCCAGAAATCGTGTTGCTAATCCAAGTGATGCGGTTGTTTTGCCTTTGCCGTTGCCTGTATATATTTGGAGCATATCGTTCCCCTTAAATTAAAATGGTGGGTGATACTGGAATCGAACCAGTGACCTCTACGATGTCAACGTAGCACTCTAACCATCTGAGCTAATCACCCACAGATTGAGTGAAAGAATTTTCAGATTATATTTCTTTGTCAAAAAAATTAGAATATTCTTTCCCAATTAGTGATTCATTCGCTTTATAAATTAGTAATCACCACCCGTCTCCATTTCATTACGCCGTGGCAGGCAGAGGACACAGAGAAAAAGAGACATGATAAAATTTTACTATTCACTATTCTCTGGTTACAAAGTTGGACTTTGTAACCTTTCTACACTCATTACCAAGCCCCAGCTTGGTGATGTAAAACATACATCGCGTTCCCAAAGAGGGAACAGTTAAATTTGCTTCGCATTTAACGTCCTAAAGCTTTGGGAACGAGAAAGAAAGGGCTGCCTGTCTCGGCGTCCTGAAATGAAGACGGATGGTTGAACAATTTTTTTAATATCCTTCATCTACGGGAATCTGCCAAATATGTGTGGGGCTGCTTGCTATTCTGTCATTTCATGAAAATGCCACTACTTTTCCTCTAAATTTACAAAAAAATTATGTATCTGTGTTTATCAAAAAATCAATCATCATAAAATTTGACATAAAATACTATGCTTCCAAATTACGCAAACGTGGAGTAGCATATGAATATTGTTAAAGGTCAAAATGGTTGGATCGAAGTTATCTGCGGAAGCATGTTCAGCGGCAAAACCGAGGAGCTTATCCGCAGGATGAGACGAGTTGAAATCGCAAAACACCCCTATCAAATTTTCAAACCAACAATAGATGACCGCTACCATCATCAATATATTGTCTCACATGATAAATCAAAACTTAACTCCACTCAGGTAGAAAATTCAAAGCAGCTTTACGAGCAGGTCAAAAAAGAAACAGAAGTCGTGGGCATCGATGAAGCCCAATTCTTTGACGAAGGACTTACGGAAGTATGCCAGAAACTTGCGGATGAAGGAAAACGCGTGATCGTTGCCGGACTCGACCAGGACTATCGCGGGAAGCCCTTTCATCCAATACCGGAACTTCTTGCAACTGCCGAATACATCACCAAAACCCTGGCGATCTGTATGCAATGCGGCAATCCGGCAAATCGTACTCAGCGTCTTATTGACAGTGATGAAGAAATTATCGTTGGCGAAAAGGATATTTACGAAGCACGCTGCAGAAAATGCTTCTCACCACCAAAGGAAAAGAAATGATGCTCATTCGAATTATTGATACTTTTATTATGATCTACATCTGGCTCATTATCATTCGAGTGCTCATGTCGTGGTTCAATCCTAATTATGCAAATCCCTTTATACAATTCCTCATCAAAGTGACAGAGCCGATTCTTGGACCGGTACGCCAGATCGTTCAAAGGATCATACCTACACGAAATTTTGACATCTCACCAATCGTAGTAATTCTACTTTTAGAATTAGTACGCAGTTTATTAATCAGATTAATAATAATGTAGCGAGGGACCATGCCACAAAATATATCAGCTTCTGAAATTAGAGGAAAAGAATTCAATAAAACTTTCAGCGGGTACAACAAACAAGAAGTCGAGGCATTCCTTGAAATGCTTGCAGATCAGATCGAAGGATTGGAAAGAAAAATTAAAGCCCAGCAAAGAGAGATCGAGGATAGAGACAAAAAACTCGACAATATCGATGAACAAAAAGATTTGCTCAAACGTACTCTTATACTTGCGGAAAAACTCAAAGAAGATACGCTGAAAAGCGCAGATAAAGAGGCAAAGAACATCATAAAAGATGCTGAAATAACTTCAAGGGAACGCGTCAAAAAAGCAAAGGATTATCTGAGCATTCTCGAGCACGATTATGTGAATTTGAAGGATAAGAAAAAATCCTTTCTGCTTACATTTAAATCCCAGATAAACACCATGCTCGATCTCATTCAGATGGAATTTGAAAAAGATAAGGAAGATGCAAAGCGAAAAGAAAAACCGATCATTCCTCCCCCAGATTTTAAAGCACGTGATTTCAAAAAAGAAATAGAGCTCCCTCCGATTGCAGAGAAGGAAAAGGAAGTTCCAATTGAAGATAAAAAAGAAGAAAAGAACGAGTCTATTGCTGATAAAAATGAAAAAGATCAGCCAAAAACCAAAGCAAAAATAAGTTTCGATCTGGGACCAAATGAAAAAGATTAGTTCGCTGATCACCGAATCAGTAAATTTTATTCGAAAACGCTACAAAGCTCAAGCAGATGTTGGCATCATTCTGGGCACAGGTCTTAATGAGCTGAAACATATAATGGACATCAACCTTGAAATCCCATATCATGAAATACCTCATTTCAAAACCTCGACGGCACCATCTCATCACGGGAAAATGCTGTTTGGCACCTTTAATGAGAAAAATATTATAATCATGCAGGGACGGCTTCATTGTTATGAAGGATACAGCGCTCTGGAGACAACCTATCCCGTTTTTGTCATGAATGGACTTGGTATCAAGACGCTTATTTTAACAAATGCTGTCGGTTCGCTTGATGAGGACTTAAAGATCGGAGATATTATAGTCATCAAAGATCATATAAATTTATCCGGCACCAATCCTCTCGTTGGAGAAAACGATTCCGGTTTCGGACCACGCTTCCCCAGTATGCATGACGCCTATCATAAAAAATACAGACAGATCATGCAAAAGATTTGTGTGAAGAAAGATATTTTCTTCAAGGAAGGTGTATATGTCGGTCTTTTGGGACCAAGCTTGGAAACCGCTGCGGAATGCCGAATGCTAAAAACTATCGGTGGAGACATGGTCGGGCTTTCGACAGTACACGAAGTCATAGTTGGTGTGTATCTCGGGCTTAAAATATTGGGCATCTCAACAATAACAAATCTATCCAATCTCTTCCATTCTGAAACACATGCTCAGAGTAATATCGAAGAGGTTGCCAAAAAAGCACAGACAAAATTAAAAGTGCTCATGCAAAATTTTCTTAAGGAAATATAAGTAAGGAGTGTCGTATGGAACGCGAACAGTTGGATTTTTACAGAGACCTACTTATGGCCGAACGGAAAAAGGTCGTGAAGATCATAGAGGGAATTGATGAAAACTTGAGCAATAATATTCGTGATGCAGTGGGCAATGTATCCTTATATGCAACGCACTTAGCAGACCTTGGAACTGACTCCGATGAAAGAGAAAAAGAAACCTATATGCTCGACCGTGAATTGCGAAACCTGAAAAATATTGATAACGCCCTCAAACGAATTCATGATAAAACTTATGGTATCTGCAACTATTGCGGGGACGAAATATTATCTCAACGCCTAAAAGCGATCCCTTATGCAGAGCTTTGCATTGACTGTAAGAGAAATGAAGAAAGGATAAATAATAACAATCACAGATAAAATAAACGGTTTAAAAAAATATATATTATTGTTTTTGCTTTTTCTTGCCCTTGATCAGTTCTCAAAAATGGCGATCCGAAATCTATTTGCAAAAATCGACATGCACACAATTCCTGTTTTCGGAAACTTCTTCAGACTTACATTTGTAGAGAACAGCGGCGCTGTTTTTGGTATTGACCCCCAACTTGGAAACCTTACGAACATCATATTATTAATATTACATATTATTGCAATTGCAGTTATCATTTATCTATTCTTGAAAAACAAGCATGCGCTCCCTAGATTCAGTTTCACTCTCATTCTAAGTGGCGCATTTGGCAATCTTATAGACAGAATAATTTTTGGTAGAGTAACAGATTTTCTTGACGTTGATTTTTTTAATTTGACTATCGGCAATTGGCATATTGACCGATGGTACGTCTTCAACATCGCGGATTCCTGCATCGTTGTCGGCGTTATCCTGTTAATCATATATTATCTTTTTGTAGAAAATTCTGCGAAAGAAGAAGAAATATTGGAGAAAGAATGAAAAG
>JACNJG010000105.1:3067-4880 GCA_014382685.1 Candidatus Cloacimonadota bacterium | reverse complement strand
AATTCCATTCAAACCACGCGAGACAGGTTGATCGAAGCCGGAGCAACCTTCCAAATAATGGAAATAAAAGATGGTGTGAGTTTGTTCCGCAACCCGGTGCAAACCATGGAGAAACTGGCAAAATTAATTCCCGGTTTGCAGCAGAATATCAAAGGGATCAGCAAATTCTGGTTTGGCGCAATTCAAAACAGCAGTGAGGGAATTATTCCGGTTTATGTTCCTAATCTTTTGGATAGCAAAGAAAAGGTAATGGATATTCCACTCATCAATAAGATCATCAATCAAGAATTACAGAACTTAGAAGTAGATGCCAAAAAAGTTATCGTTTATTACATCGATATCGATGATCATAAGCAGATCGATAAATTCATCAGAGATAACAATATCACAGAAATAAAGGTCGAATTGAAAGATTTGAAAAACCTGCTGAATGATGTCGTTATCGAAGATATTGTCGAGTATTATTTATCAGAGAATAATGGCATTTTTGAAGTTGAAATTACAAAATTCATCAGCGACAGATTAATACAGAAAATTTCCGAATTTAATGAAAAAGGGCAATTGCAGGCGCTTAGTAAAGGAAAGAAATTTACATCGATCGAGATCAGTGAAGAAGGTTTGGAGCTTATTGAGTTAATGAGTTTGGATTGCACAAATAAAGATGGAATATGGAAGAGTGACCGTGAGATAAAAATAGATAAACTCGGTTTTATAAGAAATAATGGTGAAAAGACCAAAGAATTCTGGGATGGAAAAATTCGCTGTGAAGCAAAGCCGTTAAGAATGAAAATCCGGAATATTTCAGGGGATGAATCAGTAATCCAAGTAAAAAAAGAATCTAATTCATAATCCAAAAAAAATTGACCGAATTAATAGATTATACAAGAAGCATTAAAAATCTTTCAAAGTGGAGCACATGCTCGAATTTAAAGAAAAACTCTCTCAAGAACTGAAAAAATTCTGGGAATCAGACGAAAAGATCTACGCTGCCTGGGAAGGCGGGGCTGTAGCAACTGGATTTGATGATGACTTTTCAGATATCGATATGGCATTGATCTGTGATGATGAATATGTGGAAGAATTGTTTGAAAATACTGAAAAATATTTGTCCGAAAATTATGGGATCGAAGTAAAATTTCGGATGCCGGAACCTTGCTGGCACGGACACTCGCAAGCATTTTATTTGCTGAAGGACTCACCAAAATTTTTCTATATTGATCTACTGATCCAAAAGCTTTCAACGGGCAACAGGTTCATGGAATCAAACAGGCATGGAAATTCGTTTGTGTGGTTCGATAAGAAAGATATTATGGACGGAACTCCTGTAACAGAAGAAACTATCAAACAGTAGGTTCAGCAAAAATTCAACTATTTTAAAACCTCCTTTATCTTCACGAAAATGGAATTGGAAAAGCAGATACTACGCGGAAGAGAAGTTGATGCGTTAGATGGCTATTACAAACTTATATTAGGACGTCTTGCTTTCTTATTTAATTTAAAGAATCGTCCTGCCAAACATGATTTCGGATTGCTTTATTCCTATCGGGAATGGGAGAAAGTGGATCATGAATTCGTGAAAGACCTGTTATACGTAAAAGATATCGTGCAATTTAAAATAAAATCGGATAGAGCAATTGCTAAGGTCGAAGAACTGACTAACACCTTAGAAGATAAGTGGGGAAAGTAGTTATTTATATATGACAGCCAATCCTTTGCGACCATCCATTTTGATGATCAGCGGATGATCGATCCGAATATGGAGGAAGCAATCCGTTTTCTCTATAACTTTTTGCTGTTTGAGCCAATCCCAGTC
>JACNJG010000105.1:0-2742 GCA_014382685.1 Candidatus Cloacimonadota bacterium | reverse complement strand
TGTTTCGGTCTTTGTTTTATCCCATTTATCAAGATCAACAAAGATAACATCATAGACAGAATCTATCATGCCGTTTCCCATGCTGTTTTCAGTGTAAAGCATCAACTCGTTTCTGTTAAGATTTTCAGGATCAATATCAATTTCATCAGTATTTATGGTAAGAGGTCTGATTTGGAGAACATAAAAAGTGGGATTTATTTTCTTTTTCACATTTTTAGTAAGATTTACTGCGAACTCTATCTCAACTGGCATGCCCAGCGCTTTTTCTCCGAGATCAAGAATTTCTTCAGAAATTTTTGCAAGAGGGAAATAATTATATTTCAGAATATCTGCAAAGGTTACGACTTTCATACCTTTTGTGATGACACCATCAATGAGCCGGTTGTTTTCATAATCCCACATAGAAGTCATGTGCTGAAGGGTTCCATGTTTTTCTACCTGATTGATTGGCATATATGCAAGGGTAATCTCATCTCCATCGAGCAGATTGAAATCCTCCTTATCCATTGCAACTGCATATAAGAATTTCTGTGAATTCTTCATCTGTTCTTCGGGTGGAATAATCTCCATTTTGGGATGTTTTGGACAGAATCTGAAATTTCGATCACCTTCAACTACAGCTTTTCCGAGTCCGACTGCCAACGAAACAACACCGTCGCTGCTTTTGAGGTAGGAAATAGGGTAGAAATTGTATGATTGTCCCACTCCGGAAAAATGCGGGTAATAGCAGCAATCAAAAGCAGAACCGACAATCTCCTGAATGATCACAGCCATCTTTTCTTCTTCGACTTCATAATTGATACTTTCGATATAACTGCGAGCTTCTTCAAGATAGACCGATGAGAACACCAGTTTGATGGCATCGCAGAGCTGGCGCAAGCGTATTTCTTTGTCGGGATTATTGTTGGGAAGAAAGAAGGTTTTATAAATTCCCGCAAATGGCTGTGACTGCGAATCCTCAAGAAGTCCTGAAGAACGCACTGCAATAGGATATGTGATCTGCTCCACAAAAATCCTTAATTTATGGATAAGCTCTTTTGATAAAGTGCCTTTTATGAAGATCTCCTGAATTTCTTCATCGGATTTTGAAATGATCCATTCACCTATCTTACTCCTCTCAATAAAAGAATCATATTCCGATGTGCCAATAATAGAAGTGCTGGGTAAAGCGATACTCACTTCAGGGAATTGCTCTTCGAACTCCATTGTCACCAGAAGCGCATTCAGAAAAGCAAGTCCTCGCCCCTTTCCGCCTAATGATCCCTCTGCAAGACGGATGATCTGGTCAACTTCGGAGAGGGCAGAAGGTTCAAAATTTATGATCTTACCGCGGGTTCGCCGTTGCCTCACACTTTGAAACACTCCCAGAAGATATTCTCTAAGTACTTCAACATCTTGAAAATCCTCGATCTTGGCAGGAAGAATTTTCTTTGCCACCTGGATTTCACCATGTGCGACCAGCCAGCTTGAAAAATGGTTTCTCTCTCCATGATAGAAAATGGATTCCCCGACGAGAGTTTTGATTTTCTCCTCGAATTCAAGCATAGTCGATGCTCTATCCATTTCTTTTCCTGCTTTGTTTCGGAAAACAAAATCACCATATCCAAGATTATTAGTAATGATAGTTCGAAGGTCATGAAGAAGTGTTTTGGAAGTTTTGTTGAGAAAATTTACCCGGAGGTTTCGTGCTTTTTCTTCATTCTCGATATCTGAGGACTGCAAAATGACAGGTATATCCATTTGCTGTTCTTTCATTCTGTCAATGAGCTTGAATCCTGCATTTTCATCCAAAATACCGTTATTATAAAATTTCACATCAGAGATCACCGCAACCATGTATTCCTGATATTTTTCTACTAATGTGACCGCTTCTTCATAGGACTGGACCAGCAGAACTTTTGGGCGTGCGCGCATCTTGAGGCGTTTATTGATGTCACTCAGTTCTTCATTGATAAGCCGTTGTGTTTGCTTGAGTATCTCAGAATACAGGAGCGGGAGGAACATGGAATAATATTTTATCGAGTCTTCGATTAGCAAAATAACACGGACATAGCCATGCTTTGTATCGTATTCCACATTGTGTGCGTCCTCAACCATTTTTACCATTGCAAGGAAAAGTTTGGCGTCTCCGTTCCATAAAAAGACTTTATCGATATACTGCATTTCGTCTTCATTTTTTTCAACAATTGAGATGTCGGACCGCACATTGAGCAGCAGAAGGATAGGCATGTTCGGATATCGCTGCTTGATGCGGCGGCTCAATTCAAAGGGACTTATCTCACCAATTCTCATCATGGTTATGACCAGATCGAAAGAGCGGTTCTCCAACATTTCCAGCGCCTGCCTGCCTGTGGGAACACTTGTGATGCGAGGTGAGGTGCTAAGGTTGAGCTGGCGGTATTCACCGAATATCTGCTCGGAAAGCCGACCGTCCTGCTCGAAAATGAAAGCATCGTAAAAGGTGGACACCAGCAGTATCTCTTTGATGTGATACTTCATCAGATTGTGAAAATTGTCCTCACCGAACTTAAATTTATTATAGTAATAATTGAGTTTCGACAGATCCATGAAAACTCCTTATGATGAATATTAAAATATCAATCAAGAAAAAACGGATTGTAAATTTATAGCAAATTTTTTATGAAAATTATGATGAGCCCGAAAGTATGCTAGTGAATTTGAGTCCTCACACGGATAAGCTTACACCAAAGAATTTACCATCCGTCTTCATTACATTACGAC
>JACNJG010000184.1 GCA_014382685.1 Candidatus Cloacimonadota bacterium | reverse complement strand
AAAAATTAATCTCAATAAGAAGGATATAGAAGTTTACGATGAAAATTTTAGTAATTGACGACGAAAAAAATATTCGCAGAACACTCACGGATATTCTGGAAGACGAGGGCTATACTGTCCTTGATGCAGCATCTGGCGAAGAAGGTTTGCAGGTTCTTGCACATGAGACTATCGACCTGCTCCTTCTCGATGTAAAACTGCCGGGTATGGACGGCATCGAAGTACTCAAGAAAGTCCGCAAGGATTTCCCATCGCTGGATGTAATCATGATATCCGGACACAGCACTATCAAAACTGCAGTGCAAGCTGTCCAAATGGGCGCTTATAATTTCCTTGAAAAACCCCTTTCCCTTCACAAAATAATTGTCTCTGCGCGGAACATTTCAGAGAAGATAAAGCTCTATAAAAAATATAATGAAGAGCAGAAGGATATCGAATCCCACTACAAAATGATCGGCATCTCGCCGGAATTAGAGCGTGTGAGAACTCTTATCGATAAGGTCAGCAAAACGGACAGCAAGGTTCTCATTCGCGGGGAAAGCGGTACTGGAAAAGAACTTGTTGCTTATGCAATTCATAATAAGAGCAACAGAAAGAATGGTCCTTTTGTAAAATTCAATTCCGCTGCCATTCCAAATGAACTGGTGGAAAGCGAACTATTCGGTCATGAAAAAGGCGCATTCACCGGCGCTGAAGATAAGAAGCTCGGAAAACTGGAAGTCGCTCACGAAGGCACGCTTTTCCTTGATGAGATCGGAGACATGAACCTTAATGCTCAGGCAAAGATACTGCGTGTCATTCAGGAAGGAAAATTTGAACGAATCGGCTCAAATAAAGTTATCGATATTGATGTACGCATTCTTGCCGCTACCAATAAAAATCTGGAAAAAATGGTTCAGGAAGGTTCGTTCCGCGAAGACCTTTTTTATCGCTTGAACGTGATCCCGATCATGATTCCGCCTTTGAGAGAACGAAGTTCAGACATTCCGGTTCTGCTGGAGTATTATCTGGATTATTATGCAGCAGAATTGAAAGTGCATCCCATAAAGTTTTCATCACAAGCTATGCGGCTTTTGCAAAGTTACTCATTCCCGGGCAATATTCGGGAACTAAAAAATCTTGTCGAGCGATTGTACATCATTTCCTCAGAAAAAATTATCTCTGAAGATGAGGTTGCCCCACACATAAAATTGCTTCCCACAAAGAAAAATGAGGAAGCAGGTTTGTTCAGTATATCCAGTTTTACAAATGCAAAAAAACAGTTCGAAATAGAATATTTAAAAGAACAGCTTGACAAATATAATTGGAATATCAGTCTTACGGCTGAAAATATAGGGCTTCAGCAATCCAATCTTTCGCGAAAATTGAAAGATCTCGGGATTGATAAAGAATAAAGCTATGTAGGACTGTATATGAATTCTGATATCTTAAAACTTATACTTCTTTCAATAGTCGGTTATTTGATCGGCTCACTTTCCTCCAGCGTAATTATCACCAAGCTTGTATCAGGAAGAGATATACGTAATATCGAAATCAAAAACGCTGGAGCTTACAATGTATTCAGAAACATCGGCAAGGGCTGGGGATGTGTTGTTGCAGCACTTGATGGATTAAAAGGGCTCTTTCTGATATGCATCGGCTTTCTGCTTAAGATGCAGATCCCTCATATAATTATTGCTGCTTCTTTTGTGGTCATTGGACATTGCTTTCCAATTTTTTATCATTTTTACGGCGGTCGTGGAGGAGCAACTACTATAGGAGTACTCGTTCCATTTTTACCCATCGAGCTTGTCATCTGGCTCGTTCCTGCGATAATTCTTGGCTTACTTATAAAGCGGCCCGGCTATTTCCCTGTATTCTGGATGTTTTTTGTATTGATGACCATGCTGCTCTTTAACTGGTCTCATCGAAGCCAGGATACTGTTCATGCACTGCTCTATGTGATGATCCTAACCGGTGTTCTTAACACTGTAATCATCCTCTCACACAGGGATTCCCGGGTTGTAAAAGAATAAGACCATGCGAACCATTCACCTTCGATGCTACGAAGAGCTGAATGAATTTCTTCCATCAGAAAAAAGAAAAGTACAATTTATTCACACTATTCCGGTGCAAACCTCAGTGAAAGACCTTATCGAATCTTTCAACATTCCCCACACTCAAGTTCAGATGATACTTGTAAATGGGGAGCAGGAAGATTTTTCCTACATTGTGCAGAATAATGACAGAATAAGTATTTATCCTTATTTCCACTCCTTTAATGTAAATTCTGTGAGTAAGATCTTCCATCCACTACCTGATAAGATCAGATTTCTTGCTGACCAGCATCTTGGCATGCTTGCTCGTTATCTTAGAATGCTCGGCATCGATACAGATTATAATGCAAATCTTACAGGTCATAAACTTGTGCACAAAGCAAATCAGGAAGAGCGTATCCTCCTCACAAAAGATCATAATATCCTGAAACGGAACGAACTCAAGTATGGATACTTTGTTTATGCTGACGATCTCGATTCACAACTTTATGAGCTGATTCTACAGTTCAAACTGAAAGAGCATATAACACTTTTCTCGCGCTGTTTGGAATGCAATTCATTACTTCATCCGATAGAAAAAGCAAAGATCGAGCATCGGCTTCCCCAAAAAGTAAAAGAATACCATCAGAATTTCATGATCTGCACGCGTTGTGATAAGATATATTGGAAGGGCACACACTATGACAGGATGAAAGAAAAGATTGAGAATTCAATAAAATTAGCAAAATGAAACAAAAAAATGAATAATAAAACTCAAAAAATAACCCCGAAATCTATTCTCAAAAATATTTTCGGGTTCGAAGAATTTCGATTGTTACAACAAGAAATTATTCAGAATATTCTTTCAAAAAAAGATACTTTGATCATAATGCCAACCGGAAGCGGGAAATCCCTTTGTTATCAACTTCCCGCACTTATTTTCAAAGGTTTGACGATTGTAATTTCTCCTTTAATTTCTTTAATGAAAGACCAGGTCGAACAACTACTTGAGATGGGAGTTAAAGCGGTTTTTCTGAACAGTTCTTTATCTTATGATGAGTATCGTTCTAATATAAATCGAATCCTCTATAACGAAGTAAAACTGGTTTATCTCGCTCCCGAAGCAATACTGACGCAGAAAATTTTAACTATTCTTTCAAGAGTTAAAGTCGAATGTATTACGATAGATGAAGCTCATTGTATTTCTGAATGGGGACACGATTTTCGTCCGGAATACAGGCAATTGATCGAAGTCAGGAAACTTTTCCCAAAAGCTATTTGTGTTGCGCTCACTGCAACTGCTACTCCCAGAGTTCAAAAAGATATTAAAGATAATCTTAAGTTTGAAACATCAAACGAATTCATTTCGAGTTTTAACAGGAAGAATCTTTTTTTGCAGGTTGTTCATAAGATAGAACCTGTTTTTCAAACAATTGAATTTTTGGAAAAATTTCCGAATCAATCGGGAATTATTTATTGTTTTTCCCGAAAACAAGTTGATGAACTTACACTTGTTTTAGAAGAAAAAGGATTTTCCGTAAAACCATATCACGCTGGATTATCCGATGAAGAGCGTAAGCAAAACCATGAATTATTCATCAAGGATAATGTTCAAATAATTGTGGCGACAATTGCTTTCGGAATGGGAATAAATAAGCCGAATATCCGCTTTGTGGTTCATTTCGATCTTCCTAAAAATATCGAAGGATATTACCAGGAAATCGGCAGAGCTGGGCGGGATGGTTTGAAATCGCATTGTTTACTGCTATTTAGTTATGGTGATATTCATAAAATAAAATATTTCATTAATCAGAAAGCAGATAAGGAAAAGCGGATTGCTAACATTCATCTCAACTCTTTAATAAGATTTTGCGAAACAAATGTATGTCGCCGAATTCCGCTTCTGAATTATTTTGGAGAGAAATATTCTATAGAAAACTGCCAAATGTGTGATAATTGTTTAGAAAAAGAAAAAGATTTAGTCGATATTACAATTCCTGCACAGAAATTCTTGTCATGTATGAAAAGAACCGGGGAATATTTCGGAACGAATCACATCATCGATATTTTGCGTGGTTCAAAAGCACAAAAAGTTCTGGATAGAAATCATAACCTACTATCAACTTATGGAATCGGCAAAGATATATCAAGAAAGCAGTGGTTTCATCTTTCAAGACAGTTTATTCAACAAGATTTGATAATCCAGGAAATCGAGTTCGGTAGCTTGAAAATCACAAAAAATGGATGGGAAGTTTTAAGAAATAAGCATTCTGTTATGGGTTTATTGATCGAAGAAAAAGTTAAATTTAAAAAAATAAAAGAAGTAGATTATGAATTTGACCACACTTTGTTTGAGATTCTTCGCAAAAAAAGAAAAGAAATTGCAGATGAAAAAAATATTCCTCCATTTATAATTTTTCATGATAATTCTTTGATTGAAATGGCTGCATATTTTCCTCAATCAAATGTGAGTTTTATGAAGATAAATGGAGTTGGAAAAACAAAATTAGAGAAATATGGAAAAATTTTCATTGATATTATTACAAATTATTATCTCGAATTTGATATCGATGAGCAGTTAAAAGGAGAAAAAGTCGGTAATAAATTGAAATCGAGAAATAGTAGTAAAAGCGACCTTCAGGAGAAAAATCATTTTCCTTATAGTGAAATTCGAAAAGAATTTCCAAAAGCTTATGAAAAGTGGTTGGAAAAAGATGACGAATTGCTTGAACAAAATTATCTTTCAGGAACGAGCATAAAAGAATTAGCAAAACTATTTCAGCGAAAACCCGGAGCTATCAGATCGAGATTGATAAAAAATGGCTTGATACAATGATATGAAACAGTAAAAATGTATTTCATAAACAAAAATTATTCCCAGTCAACAAACACCAAAACGGTTGGATGCAGATAAATTTGACAAACAAATCCGATTAATAATAATTTGCATTATTATAA
>JACNJG010000171.1 GCA_014382685.1 Candidatus Cloacimonadota bacterium | reverse complement strand
ACTCGTTTAATGGACTTTATATTTTACACCAACTCTTAAGGTGTTACCTGTGTTTATTAACTAAGTGCACTGGTGTCAAGAAACACAGCGTATAACAGGGAATAGCAAAATGACGAAGAATAAATCGTGTATCGGGCTGTGTTTGTCCGGTCTCGTTTCTATTTAATCTTTATTTGTTATGGCTTGAACAAATTCCTGTGTCGTTCTGACGACCCTTTTTGCAAGAGAATCATTCAAAGAAGCGCCTATCTTTGCACAAATAGATACATCTTCCTTTAATAATTGAAGAAGATCATAATAGGGGAATCGTGCGATCTCAACATCTCCAAGGGCTTTCACATAAGCAGTTCGTTGAACAGGAATAATGAAATTTATCTCACCAAAGGTTTCACCCGTGTAGAGCGTTGCTATCTGCTGTTCTTTCTTATCTTCATCAAGACAGCATATAGAGACCGAACCCTTTTTTATCACAAAAATATCGCGATTTTTATCCCGATCCTCAAGAATAAAAGAGCCGGATTTGTAGTATTCTTTTTTGGCGATCTTTTCGACCTTTTCCAACTCCTGAGAATCGAGATACTTCAAAAGTTCGTTGTCGTTTTGTCGTACGAAAATATTCATGTGAGTAATTGTAAAAAAGAAAGGGGACTGTGTGTTATCGCAATCCCCTTATAATATTTATTTGAAACTATTCACGATCTGCGCGGATAGTTTATTTAATTCCTGCACCTGAAGTTTTGAATAGGTTTGATCCTCGGAGGAATAGATAATATCCTTAATTCTGCTCACATCCATAATCGCATTCTGAAAATACTGCTCTTCGAGTAATTCCTGATCAGAAATGTTCGGCAGGTCGTGAAGAAGCGCATTAACGACAGATTTGTTCGCAAGTATAGAAGTGATCTGAAGACCGCTGTAATTTTTCATGATGAGATAGGAAGCATTTTGCAAGCCACGTGTCCATCCGCCAAATTGGATTAGAATAACGGAATCAAAATTATCAAGATGATAGAGTTCATCAGTCACATCATTTTCATAATCCTCGATCTTCGTTTCTACTTTCTGCCAGTCATTATCGTCGAGAAAGATCTTGAGCGAGTCGGATAATTTGAGAAATTCATCGCTGACATTCAGTATCTCAGCATAATGCACCAATTCTTTGGTGATATTAAGGAGCATATCTTTGTTCTTGGCTTTAACTGCAATAAGCGCATCTGCAACACCGGCACCGAGATCAAAGGCAACCCGGGGAAGTGTTTTCGGATCTGGCTTGATCCTGTTCTTCAATACACTATTAAAGTTAACGCCTTCAAGCGTTGCCAGATCTTCCAAGATCATGGAAAAGGGAACATGCTGAGTGTGATAGATCTTTATGATCACTTCACCTTCGACCTGCTCCTGCTTCGGTGCCTTCTCTTTTTTTGTACAACCGATTATGACAACAAGTACAATGAGCACTAAACAAATTAATTTTTTCATTCGTCCTCCAAAATCATAAACTAAAATTAATAGCTTCTGTTTTATAAATTGGAAAAACTATAAAATTACTGTCAACAATTCTGTAGAAATGCACCAATTATTTGAATTTTAACCTGATGATGATGTATGTCAGAATGTTGATCAGGAATCCATAAAGGAATGCAATAACCACGTTTACATTATATGTATTATAAATTTTACCAAAGAAAATCTTTTTACTGCTCAGGAAATGATTTTTCGGATTATTCAGGAATTTGCCGTCAATTCGAGAAACTGCAATGTTGATGTCTTCGTTAATATAATTATCAGGATTGCTGTTGATCAATAGTTTGGCTTTTCTTTTTCGCACAGATTTTATTTTTTGGTTGAATTCAGAAATCGAGATATCCTTGTCTGATTTTTGCTGATAGAGTACATTTTCGCGTATATTGAGGTTTCCAAGATTTCTTTTATAGAAATTTAATTTTGCCTGTGCAGTAAAAAGTCCTTCAAAAAGCCATCTCGACGGCATAATATTGCAAAATTCAGGGATGACCGATTCGGGATTTACTTTTGCAATCCTATTCATCTTTTCAAACTCGATAACAGCACCCGCGAAGATCATTTGCGGGATCATCACAATTGGAAGGATATTGATCATCGCTTTCTTGTCTTTTATCAAAGCAGAGGCAAGCAAACCCAAGGAAAAACCTACGAAACCAGAAAGGATCAAATAGCCGGTATAGACGAAGAATATTCCTCGAATCTCAAGAATTACACTGGAAATTGCAATGTAAAGTACTGCTTGTAATAAGGCAAATATTGCAAGAGTTAGATTTTTCACGATCAAGAAAAGACCGGATTTTATACGCAGTTTCTTCTCGCGAATGTGTATGCGTTTTTCAGAAATAATTTCATCGAGACTATTTGAAAGACCAAGAAAGATGAACACGATGATCGAGATGAATATAAAAATTTTCATATTCACATTTGCTGCAAAGGAGTAGCTCTGTCCGGGTGAAGAATATCGCAAAACAAAGGATATGAGTATTGCAAGAAAGGGAGCTGCAATAAAAGTGATAATAAGATTCGTTTTGTTTTTTAATTTATTCAAAACATTGCGCGCAAATAGGAAGCAGAATTGAGAAAAATATTCACGAATGGAAGTACGTTTATGGAAGAATATTTTTTTGCTGACCGGCTCCTTTTCTTCCTCCGATTTATCCTGCCTCTTTCTTTTCATCAGCTCAAAAAGCTGGTATTTTTCAAACTTTGCTTTCCAGTGATTGGGGGGATATTTCCTGAGTTCTTCATGTGCTCCCTCAAGAATATCAGATTTTTTATATACCGGATTTCCTTCAGAATCGAGAAGCGGATACTGCATGATGTCAAAAAGAAATTCAGCCATTTTCAGCTCTTTTTTTCTGAGAAGATTTCCCAGCCCGTAGCTGATCTGCTCGAGTTCATCATTAAAGTAGCCGAACACCTCTTCTGTGCTTCCGAAGAATACTTCTGTACCCCGTTGATCGATCAGAAGCACCTTGTCGAATTTCTGGAAAATATCGGGATTGGGTTGATGGATCGTGGCAATGATGATCTTACCCTGTTCCTTAAGCTCATTGAGAATGTCTGTAATTTTTTCGGAATCCTTTGATGAAAGTCCTGAAGTGGGCTCATCCAATATTATAATAAGTGGTTCGGCAAGAAGTTCTAAGGCAATGTTAAGCCGTTTGCGTTCTCCGCCACTGAGCTTTTTATCCATTATCGAGCCAACTACAAGATCCCTTTTCTCAGATAGCCCGATCTGCACGAGAATGTTGTCGATCTTCTTCTTGAGCTCCTTTGAATCTCTGATATGAGGAAGCCGCAACTTACCGCAATAAAATAGGTTTTCATACACGGTTAGATTATTGAAAAGCAGATCATCCTGAGGTACGTAACCGATATATTTCTGGAAATAGGAATAATTCTTAAAAAAATCAAAATCATTTATAAAAATAGATGCAGTATCGGGAATGATCTCACCTATCAGGCATTTTAACAGTGTAGTTTTACCGCTGCCACTTGGACCGAGAATGGAGAGAAATTCACCTCGCTTTACATAAAAATTTATCTCATCCAGTGCAACTTTATTGTCATCTTTGAAGGTGTAATGAAGGTTGTTTACCTCCATTTTGATAACTTCCAGTTCGACCTTGTGAATATCAAAGAATTTATTGAAACGGATCGTGGTTTTGCCGATTGTAACTACATCCTTGGTGAGTTCGAATTCTATTTCCTTTTCGAGTGGCTGATGATTAAGGTATATCTGGGGAGTTTTTATTAATGGTGAAATATAATAATCATTATCTTTCTTTGAAATTTTGATAAGTGCATGGGGAGATTTATGCTCATTCATTCTGAAAAAGTCTTCATAACTTTCCAGAAAGAGTTTATCAAAACGCCTCTCATCCCGTGCAAAAGTTAGTTTTTCCGTAAGGATATCCAGCGGAGAAAGCTCGATGACATCATTAATAATAAAGAGATCCGTAATGATTACTTCATAGGTCGTACCTTTGGTGAGAAGAGTTTTATTCTTTACTATTTTTCCATCGAAAACCTGGATACTGAGCTTATTTTTTTCCTGTTTGAAATCAACATCAAAACTTTCTTTTGTGTATTTTATGACTTTTGCCACTTCATCGATTTTATTATGATAGAGCTTTAAAACATCATGATACGATATCTCGACAGAATTTTCCTTAGTGTGATTTTTCAGAATAATGCTTTCGTCTTTTTGAAGTTTGAAGAGTACATTTTTCTTTAGTGCCTGCGAGCCGATCCTGTACATGTCATCAACATAACTTCCCACAAGAATGAGGTCTTCGATGATCAAAATTATGATCTTGTAAGGTGTATGGTTTTCATCTTTGAGCAGAATATCGCAATCGGAACTTTCTCCAAGAAGAAGAAAATTCATGAATAGATTTTTGTCGATATTGAGCAGGAATTCCTGCAAACTGAGCTCGATAAAGTCTTTTTCTTCTTCAATGACATCAATGATCTGTGAATAAAGCCGGATGTCAATTTCGAGTAATTCAACAACTTCGAGAATATCCAATCTGTCCATCACAGAGAAATCATCACTTATATGTGCAATGAGCAGCAGGTTCATGAGCAGTGTTATCTTATCAGGAAAACGCAGGTCATTCTTGATAATGCTGATCGCCTGCTTGAGTGGAATGGGATTTTCGATAAGGCGCTGAATATGATGGATGTGGATCTCTTCCTGCCGGAATGTGGTTTTGATGATGCTGTATATTTTTTCTATGTCATTCTTGGAAAGCTCCTTTTTATTGAAGCGAATAAGAGTGAGATGTAATGCGACAACTGCGTTGATAATATCGTCGATATTTTTTACAGGGGCTTTCTTCATTATAGAATTTCCTTACCGAAGCTGGGGATATTTTCTTTCACAACTGCTTGGTAGAGTGGTGGGTTTTAAATGTCAATATTTTTGGGAATGCAGAGCATGCCAGACTCACGCAAAGCACGCAGAGGAAAAATTT
>JACNJG010000091.1 GCA_014382685.1 Candidatus Cloacimonadota bacterium | reverse complement strand
AAATTATCCAACGTCACTCCATCTACATTGAACATCTCATCAGGAAGCAAGAGTACATCATATTCTTCTTTTTGAATTGCTTTAATTACATTTTGACCTGCAAGCAAACCGGCAACTGTAACATCTTTACCAAGAAATTCATTCTCAACTTGGATGACTTTCCAGAGTTGTTTTTCTTTTAAATTGAGTTTCTCGATCAATTCATTTAAAATAGGGTAGAATAATACACCTGTCACAAAAAGCACTTTTTTATTGCTGTACTGTTTGAGCAATTCATCGGAATAATCATCCCAATTATCAAGAAAACCCCTCACCAGTCCGATACCATTCTCGATCTGTGGATAGCCCTCATAATACTCATTTTCAGGAATAGGTGAGTCAGCAATAAGAAAGAATTCATCAGCAAGTGAGACAATTCCGGAACCATATTTTTTCTGAAACAGGGCTCTCCATTTTTCAGATTGTAAAACTACTTCCTTTGCCTGTGATTTGCTTACTTTTTGGAGAGGAGTTAGATATTTCCTGAATTTTGTCAAACCAACCGGAACAACGCCAACAGACTGAACCGCAGGATAGAGAGAAGCAAGATCAAATACTGATCTCTCAAGTTCTACGCCATCATTCCAACCTGGAATAAGCACGATCTGAGTATGCAAGGTAATACCATTTTCTGCGAGGAATGTAAGCTTCTCCATGACTGAAATTTCTTTTTTATACCGCATGATCTTCTGCCGCAGTGCATCATTTGTCGTATGTACGGAAATATATAAAGGTGAGAGATGCTGCTCGATGATTCTCTCATAATCTTTCTTGGTTAAATTTGAAAGTGTGATAAAATTCCCATGAAAGAATGATAGCCGAAAGTCATCATCCTTCACTTTGAGCGATGGTCGTGCGTCATGATGAATCTGATCAACAAAGCAAAAAATGCAGTTACAACCACACTTACGAACTTTCATAGGAAATAATTCAAGTCCAATATCCTTATCGATATCCTTCTCGAAAAAATGGGTAAATGTTCTTTCTCCCCTTTTAATCTTCAGCGTTATCTGCTCATCTGCTTGATAAAATATATAATCAAGCTCATCATTAATTGCATGTCCGTTTATTAAAAGAAGGATATCTTCTGACTTGATCCCGATTTCATCGGCAATTGTATCGGTTGTAACGGATTGTATTTTAACAGGCATAATAAAATAAGAAAGGCGGGAATGGACCCGCCTTTGAAATGTTTTTATAACTTAGAATTTGTATTCTTTCGCGAAAATTTCCTGAGCTGCAGAAAGACCTGCCCCCCACTTGAAATTCCATCCGAGTTCGTGAAGCACGATTTCCAGTGCAGAGAGTACCGAGATAATATCGAATATCTCGATATAACCCATGTGAGCAATACGGAATATCTTTCCTTTGATGGGAGCTTGTCCGCCTGCAATGGTGAAGCCGTATTTGTCGCGGAGTGTCTTTACCAGTGCTAGCCCATCTACTGATTCAGGAACTTTGACGGCTGTTGCCACATCACAGGAAGGATGTGCATAGACTTCCAAACCGAGTGCTTCTACTGCTGCCCGAACTGCTTTTCCAAGCACTTTGTACTGATAAAACATATTTTCAAGTCCGCGCTCTTTGATCATGTCAATAGCAACAAGCAGACCTTTTATATGAAGCACAGAACCGGTATATGGATCAGTATTTGTAGCTAATTTTTTGCGATATTTCTTCCAATTAAAGTAATAATTTGGTTGGGTGCATTCATCGATAACTTTCCATGCTTTTTCGCTCACCGCTGCATAGGCATGTCCTGGAGGAAGCATCAGTCCTTTCTGTGAGCCGGCAACGCAGATGTCCACTTTCCAGTCATCCATGTAGAATTCCTGTCCGCCGAGTCCGGAAATTGCATCAATAACGAGCAATGCATTGGTTTTACTAACGATCTCGCCAAGCTCTTTCACGGGCTGTACACTACAAGTTGAAGTTTCTGTAAGTTGCGTGTACACACCCTTTACATCGGGATTTTCCTTGAGAAGTTTCTCGATTAGAGCAGGATCGACAGCGGTACCCCATTCAATATCAACATACAGTGGCTGTGCACCGAATTTTTCTGCGATCTCACCCCAGCGTTCACCGAATTTTCCGCCGCGAATAATGATGGCTTTATCGCCTGGATTAAGCACATTGGACATAGCTCCTTCCATTGCGCCTGTGCCGCTGGATGAGAAAATTAATACATCGTTTTTGGTCTGGAAGATATATTTCAGACCTTCGATCACTTTTCCTACTTTTTCTTTGAAAGCAGGGGTTCTGTGATGAACCATTGGCTCTGCCATTACCTGCAGGATTTTTTCAGGAACCGGTGTAGGACCGGGTGCTAATAAGTATTTTTTCATTTTTTGTCCCTTCTTTGCGAAGTATTTATTTTTTACTATATTCTTTTATAATTTCCATAACCCACTGGGTTACTTTTTCCATATCATCGATTTTAATATTTTCATTCGTGGAATGAACATCGTTCATGCCTGTGCCTATAATTGGAACAATAAGTCCATGCTCGAAAAACACATTTGCATCGCTTCCGCCACCACCGACCTCTATTTTAGGTTCGATACCGATATTCCTTGCTGCCTGTTCAGCAATCTTCACGATCTCTTCTTTCTTATCGATCTTGAGTGCAGCAAAATCTTTGAGCACATGAGCACTTGAGTGTGCTTTAAATACATTTGAATCAAACTTCACCTCATACTTGGCAGCAACTTCTTCAAAGGTTTTTATGATGTTATTAGTTACTTTTTCAAGTTTTACTTCATCGTGACTGCGCACCTCTCCGCTGATAAAGCACTCTTTCGGAATAATATTATGAGCAAGACCACCTTTGATATTTCCAACATTAGCAGTAGTTTCAAAATCGATTCGTCCAAGTTTTAGCTTACCAAGAGCTTCCCCTGCAACCTGAATTGCATTGATGCCTTTTTCGGGAGATCCACCTGAGTGAGCTTCTTTACCTGTAACGATGATCTCAAAGACATTCAACGAGGGAGCATGTGTGACGATCGTACCAACTCCATTCCAGTCAAGCGCAAAACCGACTTCAGCTTTAATAAGAGAATAATCAAGATTCTTTGCACCAAGCAGGCCGATCTCTTCAGAAATTGTGAACAAAACCTGGATCGGCGCATATTCGTAACCTTCCTCGTCAAGACGCCTTATCGCTTCAATGATCTGGGCAATTCCTGCCTTATCATCACTACCAAGAACTGTTGATCCATCAGTTGAAATAAGACCATCTTTTATGACGGGCTTAATACCTTTCCCAGGTCCAACCGTATCAGTATGAGCACAAAGAAGAAGTGGAGTTTTGTTTATTTTCCCCTTGAAATTCGCTATAAGATTTCCTACATTCCCCTGCGTCGAATGATGGGCATTATCAAAAATAACTTCTGCACCCATTTCAGAAAGATCATTCGCAATTTTTTCAGCTACTTTTTTCTCACCTTTGGATTCACTATCAATTTCAACTAATGAGATGAAATAATCAACTAATCTATTCACTATATCTCCTAAAATATCGTAATTTCAAACTAAACAATAATTAATTCAGTTGGTTAATAGGTTTACTGGTATATTCTTTGTCAAATATTTCAATTCCACCTTTTCTTTTTCTCGACGAACACCTCTGTTATCCCTCTCTATTTTTGATCCAACCTCGTACTTTATTCTATCGGTTTTTATCCCACTTTCAGTACTTTAAACCAGATTTCATCATTCATAATAACCGCTTTGTATTGTACATTGTCGGCAATATAATAAGTTTGATCATCGATCAAAATCAATTCTCGATCTTCCGGAAGGGTTTCAATTAGTGCTCCAACAGGAATTTGCACGATGTCATATTCATCTTCATCGATGACTTTGATGACCTTGAACCAGATCTCATCATTCACGATAACTGCTTTGTATTGAATTGCATCAGCAATAAAGTATGTTTCACCATCAACGATCAATTTCTCACTGTAGTCCGGGATTGTCTCGACCACTGCACCGATCGGCGGACGCACTACCACATACTCCTCGTCCTCTTCAACATAAATGTAGTAAACATTGCAACAATAATAATACCCGATATCACGATACCAAAAAGCATAGTAGTAAGGAGGAAGCCATCCTATTCGAAATCCAAAAGGCGGCCAAATCCGTCTGTAGCATCCTTCCCAGGGCCAGTAATAATAACCGTAATACCATCGATATTCAATGTTATTGTAGATAATGATTTGAATGTTATCGAGCTCCTCGATTTCATTGACATCAATAGTCTGTCGTGGTACATAATGGTCGATGTCACTTGTAACAGTACCTTTGTTTAAAGGATTTTTTATCATCTCAGGATTAATGGTATTCTGCTTATCTGTGTTAGATTTGGTATTTGTAATGGACTCAGATTTTGATATGTATTTTTTTTGACTATCAAAATTCAATCGTTTTGAGTCGTCAGCGGTTTTATTAGAAGCTTTCTCGATGATAGTTTTATTTGAAAATGGGATCTCTTTTTTTTCAACCGGGATCTTGTTTTTGGAATCCTCTACCTTTTTTGTAGTGGAAATTTTCACCACGAGCTTTTTCTTGTCAGTAGATTTATCCTTTTCATCATCAGTTGTGGTGTTCTTCTTTACTTCAGTGCTCTTTGTGCTGGTAGGATTAGAGGATTTTTCTTTTGTGGTTGATTTTGATTTGTCCTCTTGTTTCTTCTCACTTTGAACTTTCTGTGTATCTTTGGCATTTGTTTGCTTCGTACTATTGGTTAGTTTTGTATTATTACCCGCAATAGACTGGGAGGAAAATAGAAGTACACTTAGAGAAAGGAGAATGGTGAAAATTACGACATTCTTAATCTTTCTTTTTTTCATTTTAACCACCCTGTAATTTTTTATCGTTTGTTTAGATTAACGATTATCTAAAAGGTTTAATGTTTAAAACATATTACTTTCACGTGTCGAATGATTTTATTGACAAAATAATTT
>JACNJG010000093.1 GCA_014382685.1 Candidatus Cloacimonadota bacterium | reverse complement strand
GTATTTTGTTGTGGTTAAAGTATCAAATATTATTATGTCTAAAGAATCTATATTTATACTTCTAATATTACAATAATTAATGAGCGTGTCCGGAGTTTGAATGCCGGAAAGGACTCTCACCTCAACCCAGACTTCTTCTTCATCACCGCCTGCAGGTAGCAAACCGACATCCCATGTGATAAGATGCTCCTGCGGATCATACTCGCCGCCTGTGCTCACATTATGCATAGAAACATGTTGATCGGAAGGAAGCCAATCTGTAATAAGGACATCGTCTAATTGATAGTTCAACAAATTTTTAAATGAAATAGTATAGCGCATCACACTGTTTGGGGATATCCAGGTGAAAACGCCATCATCTTTTTGAACATCAAAGGGATTATATCCAATATCCTGATCCGGTACACACATTCCGGAAGGTTTGTCTATCTCCTCATCTTCAAGTTCATAGAGCACCTCAAGAATATCATCGAGCACAAGAATTTTATTAATACCTGATGTTGTAATCAAAGAAGCAAAAACATTTCCTGAGAGTCTATCAGCAGCCAATTTTACTACATAACTGTCTCCTGTGAGCGCATAGGAACGAACGGACAAGGAATTGAGATCATATTGAAGGATCTTTGATCCGTAGTTGTTACTCGCAATATAAAAATATTTCCCATTATCGATCGCTATCGAGGTTGGTTTTTGGTCAACTTCAATACTTCCTGAATGGGATAGGTCATAAGTAGAAAAATAATGAACATGCGTTTGAGAGCTATCGGCAACGTAAAGCAGCATATTTTGATCATCAAAAGCAAGATCCTGACCACTTACGATATTTTCGAGCTCAATATAATAAGGTGGTTCAATAAGCGGAGTGAAAGACGTATCCTGAAAAATCCATGAATATTCGAAAAGCTTATTTGTATTTCTTTCAAGTGTATAAAGAATTTCTGTTTTATAATTATATTTAATACTTGCAGGATTCGAGATTCCGGAAAGTTCTGCATATCCCCAGCTTGTTAATAAGGAAGCATAAACCAATTCGATAATATTACTGTTCCGGAAAGAGACGAACAAGAGCTCATTTTCCGGCTCAACGCAAATATCATACGCACCAATTCCATGGCTTGGAATGTTCAGCATTTCCTGTTTTTGGATTCCTTCGTGCTGAAGATCATAGGATAGAATGGTCGTACTTGGTGCTCCGTACATATTACCAATTGCAAACATAGATTTGGCAGAAATATTACAAGTTAAAACCAAAAAAGTAATAGTAAAAATCAGAAATATTTTTTTCATGTTTTTCTCCTTACAAAAATTTAATTCATTTTATCGTATTTATTTTTGAACTGCTTAATGCTTGTATATATCGCTTCGGCAGCTCTTTCCTGAAAATCCTTAGAAAGCAGTTTTTTCTCTTCATATTTGTTTGAAAGATATGCAATCTCTACTAAAACTGCCGGCATAAATGCACCTCGTAGCACATAGAAATTTGCCTGACGCACGCCATTATTTTTTGTGGAGAGTGTGTTGACAAGCTGCTTCTGGCACATATCTGAAAGTTCGCTGCTCTCATTCAGATATTCTGTTTGGCGCATATCGTAAAGGATAAAATCAAGATCGGTGTATCGAGCAATACTCTCCTGATCTTCAAACTTGATAACTTCATTTTCCATTGCCTCAACAGCTCGTGCCTCATGGGTTTGTGCAGTGGAAAGAAAATATACTTCAGAGCCGTTTGCCTTAGTATTCCATGCTGCATTACAGTGAATGCTTACAAAAATATCTGCCTGGTTTTCATTAGCAAAATCAGTTCTTTCACCCAGCGATACAAACCTGTCATCATGCCGTGTAAGAAGTACGTTTACATCGAGATTTTTTTCGAGATGAGCTTTCACTTTCTTTGCAATATTTAACACAATATCTTTTTCTTTCAGTCCGAGAATTCGTCCTACTGCACCGGGGTCTTTCCCGCCATGCCCCGGATCGAGTACAATTGTCTTTATAAGATATTGCTGCATTGAGGGAAAATTGATAATGATCGATCCGTCATCTAATACAACTTCTTCAGGAAAAAATTTAACAGCACAGAGATTCAGAAAATATTCCGGCACATAAAAGAATCCATTTATAACCTGAATATCATTGTGAAGATTGTAGCTATGCTTTCCAAAATGTACCCAGTTATTGAAAAAGGAAAACTCGCATTTTTTTTCAAAAATTATAATATCAATGGTTTGTGATTTCTGATCTGCCTTAATATAACCATCAAAGATGCGCTCGAGATCATAGAGATTTATAAAATTTCTGCCTTCGATCTCCATAATCGGCAAATGGTCCTTTCGTGTGGAATTCAGGTAAGACACTGTATATTCTTTTGCCCAAAGTTTAGAGCCAATAAGCAACAACAAAACTATTATCAAATATCTTTTAATTTTCATGTTAGATTAATATGATATCTTTTTATTTGAACAATTTTTGTCAATTTATTATTGACACTTCATCAAAGGTTGCAAGAAATGCTCGTATGAAAAAATCAATATATGTCATCGATGGCTCAGCCATAATATATCGCTCTTATTTTGCTTTCAAGAACCGCCCACTCATCAATTCCAAGGGCGAGAATACAAGTGCTATCTTCGGTTTTTTACGTACAATTATCTCATTGCTTGATCGGTTTAAACCGGAATATTTTGTGATAACCTTTGATGAACGAGAGCCAACATTTCGCCACGAAATCTACAAAGAATACAAAGCAACACGGGATAAAATGCCCGAAGATCTGGTCGAACAGTTAGAGCCGATTTTGGAGATGGTTAAGCTTTCACACATTGCAAAACTATCCAAATCCGGGTACGAAGCAGATGACATAATTGCCACACTGACAGAGCGTTATGAAAATGAGCACGATATTGTGATCGTCTCAACAGACAAAGATTTATACCAGCTTGTTGATAATCATGTAAAATTATATGATCACTCAAAAGACAGATTTATTGGTATCAAAGAGGTTGAGGAGAAATTTGATGTGCCGCCCGGTAAAATTGTCGACCTTTTAGCTCTTGCCGGAGACTCATCAGATAATGTGCCAGGCATTCCAAAGATTGGACCGAAAACAGCAGCAAAACTGATTGCAGAATTTGGTGACCTAGAAGAAATTATCGATCATGTTCATGAGATAACTTCTGAGAAAATAAAAGACAACATTACTGAATATGCTGATCAAGGGCGACTTTCCAAAAAACTTGTAATTCTCGATAAAAATGTTCCCATCGATCTCAATATTGATTCCATGAAAGTGCCTGATATCTTTACTGAAGCGCTAAAAAAATTCTGTGCTCGTTACGAGATGTACGCTTTCATGAAATATTTTGATGGTGAGATCGAGCAGCCCAAAAAGAAGGAATTTTCTTATGAGATCGTGGATAATGAGAGATCATTCTCTGACCTTTTATCTCTGCTGAAAGATACCACATTTATCGCAGTTGACCTCGAAACCGATTCCCGCAATCCAATTGATGGACATATTGTTGGCATTTCCTTTTGTGTGAATGATAAAAAATCATATTACATCCCTGTCGGACATATCTTTGGAAAACAACTCGATAAAAGCAAAGTGCTGGCTGACCTTAAACCAATTTTAGCGGATCCTTCTAAGAAATTCATCGGGCATAATATCAAATTCGATTATATGGTTTTTCAAAATGAAGGCATTGAAATTCATAATCTTTATTTTGACACTATGATCGCTTCGTATGTGCTTGCTCCTGAAGAACACCGCCACAATCTGAACGAAGTGAGCATGAAGTATCTTCAACATAAAATGATACCAATTGTAGAAATAATCGGAAAAGGTAGAAATCAAATACAATTTGGAGAAGCTGAGATCGAAAAAGCTGCAGAATACGCTGCAGAAGATGCTTACATCACCTTTCTTCTTTGGGAAAAACTAAAGCCCCAGATAGATAAAGTCGAACTATCAAAACTCTTTTATGATATTGAGATGCCTTTGGTGAAAGCCCTTGCGCAAATGGAGCGGAACGGCATTTACATCGACCTTGACCTTTTCAAAAAAATATCAAAAGAACTCGATCGTAAAATCGAGGAACTGAAAAATACTATCCATTACAAAACAGGGGAAAGCTTTAATATTGATTCACCATCTCAGCTTTCCGAAATACTTTTCGAGAAAATGGGAATGCCAATCATTAAACGAACCAAAACCGGCTATTCGACTGATATTGAGGTGCTTACAAAATTGAGCAGAACATTTGAGATTGCTCAGGATATCATAGATTACAGGCAATTAAAAAAGCTACAATCTACATACATCAATGCCTTTCCGAAACTCATTAATAGCAGAACACATCGCATACATTCTTCATTCAATCAGACAGTTACTGCCACAGGACGGCTTTCAAGCTCCAATCCAAATCTGCAGAACATACCAATTCGCACAGAGATTGGCAGAGAAATGAGAAAAGGATTTATTCCGCAAAAAAGCGACCATCTTATCCTTTCTGCCGACTACTCCCAGATTGAACTCCGCATTGTTGCTTTGCTCTCAAAGGACGAAAAAATGATCGAGAATTTCAATAATGGCGGAGATATACATTCACAAACAGCAGCAACTATCTTTGGGATCGATGAAAAAGAGGTCACTCCCGATCAGAGAAGACAGGCAAAGGTCATAAATTTCGGCATTATTTACGGTATGGGTGCATTCTCATTATCGGAAGATCTGCGAATTTCTCGAGCAGAAGCACAGGAATTTATTGATAACTATTTTTCCTTTTATAAGGGAGTGTATAACTATCTTGAATCAACAAAAAAATTCGCTCATGATAAAGGATATGTTAAGACGATTTTTAATAGACGAAGATACCTTCCGGGCATCAACAGCAGGAATAGAAACATACAGTCAAACGAAGAACGTATGGCAATAAATATGCCAATTCAGGGCACTGCGGCAGATATGATAAAAATCGCAATGAATGCACTTTATGATACGATATTTAACAAAAAGGATGAGATAATAATGACCATCCAGGTTCATGACGAACTGGTCTTTGAGATCAGGAAGGATAAAGTAGATTTTTATCAAAAATTAATTAAGCAAGAGATGGAAAATGTGCTCCCAAAAGAGTATGCCGGCATCGTTCCTATAAAAGTTGATATCGGCTACGGCAAAAGCTGGTATGATGCACATTGATGGATATTAAATGAATATAAAATTAAAATATGGAAAAGGTTATAAGGAGTGTGAGATTCCAGACAAAAATGTGTTGGGAATTCTTGAAATGGAACATGTCAATACACATGCAAATCCCTTAAAGCTCATTCGTGACAAATTGGAATCCCCTATTGGAAGTCCTCCATTACAGGATTTGCTTAAAAAGAAAAATCCTGACAATATCGTTGTTATTGTAAGTGACATCACCCGTCCCGGTTCTTTTGCACTCATGCTGGAAACACTTCTCAGAGAATTGCTTTCTTATGAAATTCCCACTGAAAGAATCCAATGTATAATTGCAAACGGCACACATAGAAAAATGACAGAATCTGAAATGCGATATCATTACGGAGATTGGGCTGTTGATAACTTTTCAATTGAAAATCATGATTGCAGAGCCGATGATCTCGTAAACCTCGGAAAATTGACTTCCGGCAATGAGCTTCTTATAAATAAAAAAGTTGCTGAAGCTGACTTTCTCATCACTCTTGGTGTGATAAATCCCCATTATTTCGCCGGTTTCAGTGGAGGAAGAAAATCAGTTCTTCCCGGTGTTTGCGGATATGAGACTATTCGTTGTAATCACTCAAATATTGTTCATGATTATGCAACGCTCGGTAATATTGATAATAGTAATAAAATTCATCTTGAAATGACTGAAGCCTCTTCAATAGTTGGTGTGGACTTTACTTTGCAAGTTGTTCTCAATCATGAAAAAGAACTCGTTCAATGCTTTGCAGGTGACCTAAATGATGCATTTCTTGAAGGAGTTAAATTCTTCACAGAGAACAATTCAGTGAAATACTCGCAAAAAGCAGATGCGCTTATTGTATCTGTTGGAGGATATCCAAAAGATATAAATTTTTACCAATCCCAGAAAGCTTTGAATAGTACATTTGAACTGGTAAAAGAAGGCGGCACAATCATTCTTTTAGCCGAATGCCAAGAGAATATTGGGCAGAATGAAATGGAAAAACAGCTACGTAATGCACATTCCATCGATGAACTCCTTCTTGTCGATAAAAAAAATATTCAGATCGGTGGGCATCGTGCGTTCGCTACAGCCAGATTGCTGAAGGAAGCTGATATTCTTGTTATAAGTTCTATGGATCCCAAACTTGTCAGATCAGTGCACTTTACCCCTGTGGGATCAATCGAAGATGGACTCGAATTCATTAAAGAAAAAGAGGGCGAAGAATACTCTTGCTATATTGTTCCAAATGGGGCGATGTTCTTTCCATTCAATAAGAAAAGTTAAGGAATTTTATGCACAAAGTTATTGCTAAAAAATGCTCATCCTATGACATTCCAAAGATCAAAAATGCTATAGATTCGATTTTCACTAAGACCGATTTTTATCCAACACTGAAATCCCTCTCATCAGTACTTCTGAAGCCCAATCTTCTCGGTGCCTATCCTCCCGATAGAGCCATCACAACCCATCCGAATCTCGTGGCAGCAGTGATAGAAATACTCAAAGATCACAAAATTGCGATCTCCCTCATGGATAATCCTGGTGGAACTGTTAGCACCATGAAAGCATATCAACTAACAGGCATGGAAAATCTTGCAAAGCTCTATGGAATTACGCTTATAAATCCAGTCAAAAATGGAATTTACACATATAATAAGAATGCAAAATACATTGTGAGCAAAGCATTTATTGATGCTGAAGCCATCATCAACCTGGCAAAACTGAAAACCCACATGTACACTTTGTACACAGGTGCAATTAAGAATTTCTACGGGATTATTCCGGGACTTGCAAAATCAAATCTGCACCGGCTTGCACCGAATCCAAAAAAATTCGCAGAATTCGTTGTCGATATTTATGAGATCATACAGGATAAGGTCGCATTCAACCTGATCGACGGCATCATCGGCATGGACGGAAATGGACCCTCGACAGGCGATGTAAAGAAATTCAATCTTGTGTTGGGCAGCAAAAATGCAATTGCACTCGATTACTATGCAAGCAAGTTTATGGGCTTTGAACCGGAAAAAATACCTATTACGCGCATTACTGCTGAACGTGAAGGGTTGGATTTCAATGATTTCAAATTATCAGGTGATTTTGAAGAAAATTTTGTGCTTCCGAATTGCAACATTCAAGCCAGTAAAAGAAAAAATCTACTTCTTAACTTGCTAACTGTACCCTTGAAAGGTGTCATTAAACGATTCTTCTGGACTATTCCCTATTTTGATCCTAAAAAATGCATACAATGCAAAGCATGTGTAAAATTCTGTCCGGGTAAAGCCCTTACTCTCGATGCAAATGACCTTGCTCCAAAACTGGACACACAAAAATGTATCCTCTGCATGTGCTGCGTTGAGATATGCTCCGAACATGCGGTCTCACTCAAGAAAAGTTTCCTCGGCAAAATGCTCATCCAGGAACATGATGCATCAAAAGCATAAAAATTTGACAAAAATTTACCTGAGCTGGCATTGTTACTCCTACGTTTATGGAAAAATATATTATATGTGCATCGGGAAAAAAACATGGGAGCCCAACAAAGATGGGCTTTACAAAATTGTGTGAAATAATAGCACCACAAAACATATACTACAAGGCATTTATGGATTTCATAAGTGCCTTTTTTGTTATCATATATTTTTACTATTCTTTAGGAGTGAGACATGCTTAAAGAGATCAAGGTTTTAATAAATCTGCAGTTACTAGATGATAAGATACTGCTAAATACAAAAGAGATTGAACGCTTACCAAAAATTGTGCAGGAACTGGAAGAAAAATACAGTTCCGAGCAAGAGTCCGTGAAGAACATCACTCAGCGGCTCGAACAGAATCTTTTGCAGCAGAAAAAACTGGAGCTTGACATCACATCCAATAATCAGGATGTTAATAAATACGAAAATCAACTGCTCTCAGTCAAAACGAACAAAGAATACAAAGCGCTAAACGCAGAGATCACTCATCGAAAAGAAAAAAATGCTGATATAGAAGAACAACTTATCGAATTTATGGAAGAAGAATCTGTTCTCAGAGAAGAAAAAAAGAAATTTGAAGAACTCTTTCAAAAAGATCAGAAGATCTTTGAAGAAGAAAAGGCAAAAATAGATAATCAAGTTGCTGAACTTCAAAAGAAAGTAAATAAACTGGAAGCTGAAAAGCTCAAATTATCCAAGGAAATTCCTGATCTTCTCTTTCGCAGATATCAGCGTCTCATCCAGCATGGTAACGGAAAAGCCGTTGTCACATTAAGCAAAGGTACTTGTACCGGCTGTCATTTTCGTGTTCGTCCACAGATCATGGTTGAAGTTTCCAAAAATGACAGGATCATTACTTGCGAAAATTGCTCAAGAATATTAATTGCACCTAAATAGTGTGCTGAAGATAATTAGACGATCGCCCCCCGATTAATCGTGGGAAGGAAAGTCCGAACACCAGGAGCACGATACTACGTAACACGTAGTTCCAGCGATGGAAAGAAAGTGCCACAGAAAATAAACCGTCCCGATTTATCGGGATAAGGGTGAAAAGGTGGTGTAAGAGACCACCAGTGCCGGTGGTGACATCGGCAGCTCGGTAAACCTTATTGGTGCAAGGTCAAATAGAAGAGGAATCCGCCGGTTGGCGGATACGAACTGCTCCATTCGTCATACTCTCGGGTAGACCGCCAAACTCAATCACAGAACAGACTGTGAGCTTTTCTTCGGAAAGGTGCTGTGAAGCTTGAGATAGATAAATGATCGTCATCCCGAACTTATACTTCGGGAAACAGAATTCGGCTTATTATTATCTTCTGCATATTATCAGGTTTGGAGAATAGATGAGAAAGAAATGGATTAAAGAAGCACTTGCTGTTGATCAGCATGTACTTGATGGACTTATTGAAAAGCTGAGTTGCCCTCCTGTTATAGCGAAATTACTTGCTCTTCATGGGATCGATACACCCGAAAAAGCTGACATCTTTTTTAATCCATCCATCGAAGATCTGCATGACCCATTTCTTTTTAAAGATATGGATAAAGCAGTCGAGCGGATTATCCGTGCTGTAGAGCTAAAAGAAAAGATAATTATTTATGGTGATTATGATGTGGACGGTACGACTGCTACTTCGATTCTGCTTATGGGTCTGCGTGAGCTGGATGCGAATGTAGGTTTTTACATTCCAAATAGAATGATCGAGGGTTACGGACTCTCACTTATAGGCAACAGGGCAATCGAATCCATGCATACTCAGCTTGTTATCACTGTGGACTGCGGCATTAATGCAGTTGACGAAATTGCAGACCTGAATACCTGCAATATCGACGTTATCGTCTCAGACCACCACACCCCAAAAGAGATCTTGCCCGAAGCTTTTGCGATAATTGATCCCAAATTAAAAGATTCCACCTACCCATATTCAGAACTTTCAGGTGCAGGGATAGCATTAAAAGTACTCACAGCGATTTTTATGAAAATCGGCAAAGATGGGAACGAAGCAGTTGGAAGATATTGCGATCTTGCCGGACTGGGTACAATTGCAGACATCGTTCCTCTTACAGGTGAGAACCGGATCATTGCACGGCTTGGAATAGAGCGTTTGCAGCAACGAAAAAATATGGGCATCAATTATCTTCTCAACCTGTCGGGCTTAAAACAAATAGTGATCAAATCCAGCGATATTGTCTTCAAACTTGCTCCACGTATAAACGCAGCCGGACGAATGGGCAGTGCGGACAGAGCGGTTGAACTAATGACAGCCACTACTCCGGAAGTTGCAAAACAGCTTGCTCTTTCCATTGATTCAGAGAATTTCAAACGCCAGAAGATCGATCAGGATACATTCAAAACTGCCTGTGACATGATCGAAGCAAAATATCCGGACATGAATAACACCTATTTCATTGTCCTTGCTGCAGAAGAATGGCATCCGGGCGTGATCGGGATCGTTGCTTCAAAAGTTGTAGAAAAATATAACCGACCAACCATTCTTATAACCATCTCAGAAGGCGAGGGAAGCGGCTCAGGACGCAGCATTCAGAATTTCAATATCTTTGACTGCCTTACTCATTTTGAAGATTATCTCATCAGTTTTGGCGGTCATAAATACGCTGCCGGACTTACGATCTTGCCCGAGTATATCGATATCCTCGATGAAAAACTCAATGAATATGCTCGAGAAATTTTATCAGAACAGGAAATCCAGCCCCAGATCAGCGTGGTTGATGAGCTTAATCTCCAGCAAATAGATGACGAACTCATCAAATGGCTGAAAATGTTCGCTCCTTTCGGACCGAAAAATATGAACCCTATCTTCATGAGTTCGAATGTCATGGTTGTGGGCTACCCCTACACAGTTGGCGTGAACCACCTGAAGATCAAAGCGCTGCAGAATGAAAAAATCCTTGATCTGATAGGTTTCAATATGGGTGACCTTGTACCCTTCCTGAAAAAGGGATCTCGCATTGATATTGCCTATTCCCTCGAAGAAAATAACTGGCAGAATATTTCGAAAATACAGGGAAAATTAAAGGATATTCGTCCTTCTCATTGACATGAAGTTTCATAGAATTAGAATCAAAATATATATACCACATAGCACACAGAGGACACAGAGAAAATAATTTCTTATGGATAATAGATTAAATTCTAATTTTATACTGCATAAAACACTTTTAGTTATTCTGTCCCTCTGGATTTTATCATGTTCGGGTTTAACAATTTCCGATACAAAACCCCTCCCAAAAGGACTTGTATATAAATCTCAGATCCATCTTCCTGTTCAACCAAAAAAAATACGTTATTGCAGCTTCACGAATTCCTTCATTGTACTGGATAACTTAAAAAATGTGCTCTATCGTATTGACGGGAATGGGAAAATTCTACAACGTATAGGTGAGTTTGGATTTGATGAAGGACAATTCGTGCACATCTCGGATTTCACAGTTGATAGTTTCGGAAATGTATATGTGGTCGATGATGTGACGAATGTAATTGTTCAGTTTGATGATTTCGGGCAATATGTGAACTCCTTCACACCAATGGAAGTGACCGAGCCCGAGCTTATTGCAGTTCAGGATACTGGCGAACTCCTCATTTATGACAGTTTTTCAAACCAAGTTTTCTGCTTTACAAAAGAGAACAGCATACGCTTCAAATTCGGAAAATATTATCTAAATGATCCGCAAAAGATCTGCACAACCCTTGAAGTGAACTACATTTCAGATACCGGCGAGAACAGCATTTTTCTTATTGATAATTTCGGTGGTATGCTTCATGAAATCTCACCATCCAATGCTTTACTCGATATCACTTCTACAAAAAATTTCTACTATTATTTAGATAATGAAACTAATGTGTATGTGGCGCGAAGAATGTCCTTCGAGCCATTACTTCTCGGAACTATATCTGACTTTATAAAAAACATCAAACCAACATCATTTATTGCATTTGGCTCGGCTCTCGGCATACTCGAATCAAATAAACTTCATGTGTTCCAACTAATTGCTAATTAGCTAAATAATCTGATTTTCTTAAGAATTACTTTACAAATATTGTGATGATTATTACGAGTTGTAAAAAATTATTATTTCATAAAAAGAGCTTATGAAAAACTTTATTCTTGTTCTTGTGTCGGGCCTATTATTTGGGCTTTCATTTATTGATATTGGAGTGGGATTTCTCTGTTTTTTTGCTTTTATACCCTTTCTTTATTTTATTACCAAAGCTACACCTAAACAGGCATTTTTCTTTGGATTTCTCTTTGGATTATTAATCACACTGATAACATTATACGGAGTGATAAATGTAAAGCTGATCGCTTTCATCGGACTTATTATCGCTTTTCCTTTGTATTTCGCGATACTTTCAGTATTCTTGCGTAAGGTTAATGAGAGCTTTCAAAAGGTATTTTTGTGGATATTCCCTGTGATATGGGTTGGCTTCGAATATATGATGACACTGGGTTCATTGAATTTTCCATGGCTGAATGTGGGCTATTCCCTCTCAAAATACTATCTCCTCATACAAGCTGCTGACTTACTCGGTATATATGGATTATCCTTTCTCGTACTTATGATCAATGTGCTGCTTTTTAAAGTGTTTACTGGCAAACCTAAAAGACTACTCGTAATTCTTATTATTTTTGTACTCTGGATCGGATACGGCATCTATCGAGATAAGACAATCAAGCTAAAAAATTCTAACTTAAAAATTGGGATCGTACAGCTAAATATCATGCAGGAAGACAAATGGAAGCCGGAAAAACTTGTGCCCACAATTGATGAATATGAAAATCAGGTGCGGATCCTGGCACAGGTAAATGATGTAGATGTGATCATTATGCCTGAATCTGCAATTCCCACCTATATTCTTCATGAGCCGAAATACAGAAAACGTCTTCAAAAATTTGCCACTGATAACAATATCCATGTGATAACCGGATTCCCCGATTATGCAGTGGAAATGGTGAAGAATCGAGCAAGATACAAATTTTACAATAGCGCTACTATGATAGATACAACAGGCGCTTTACACAAGAAATACAACAAGATACGCCTTGTTCCGTTTGGTGAAAGAATCCCTCTCCTGAGTACCTTCCCAATCCTTGAAAAACTGCAATTCGGGCAAGCGAATTTTGAATTTGGAACAGACTATCCTCTATACAAGATCGACAATTTGAATTTTTCTATCCTGATCTGTTTTGAGGGTATGTTCCCGAATCTTTCACGGATCTATGCAAAAAACGGAGCGGATGTCCTTGTTGTCATAACTAATGATGCCTGGTTCAGACAGACAGCGCTCCCCTATGAGCATGCTAATAACACAAAGATACGTGCTTTGGAAACACGGCTTCCACTAATTCGTGCAGCAAATACAGGCATCTCATATATAGTGAATCCCAAAGGGAAAACAATTATTTCGACAGATGTGTATGAAAAAATAAATATCACAAGCATCCTGACAGTGAAAGCATCAGATACAAAAACTATTTTCGTGAAGTTCGGTTACCTTTTCGCTCCTCTGTGTTTTTGGTTCAGCATTGCGAGCATAATAATATCAATTATTTTACCATTATTTGTAATGAAAAGAGTGCGATGACAATTAGATTTCAAAAAACAAAATATTACTACACAATGAGAGAGGTTTGCAATATTCTTGACCTCAAGCCCCATGTACTTCGATTCTGGGAAACCCAGTTCCCGCAGCTTAATCCGCAGCGTAAGCAAGGTTCGAACAGACGTTATACACAAAAGGACATTCAGCTTCTAAAAAAAATACAATATCTCCTTTACGAAAAGAAATTCAAGATCAAAGGGGCAAAAAAAGCGCTGCGTAATGTTGAGGACATTTCCAAAAAAGAAAATGTGCAGATCGATCTGGAAAGTTATGAGAGCAAAAGAGCGCTGAAACGGCTCAGAAATAAACTTGGAGAGCTTAAGAATTTGACCTCAAATTTTGCTAAAGAGACACAAGAAAATTCCGATGAATAATATAAAAACAGCTTCTGCCTGGGCTCCGAATCACATCACTGGATTCTTCTATTCAAAAATGGATAAAGATCCGATGCAGAGCAGTTCTCTCGGTGCAGGTGTCAATCTGTTACGAGGAACAACAACTCAGCTCGAAGTGCATCCTGCTTTACAAAATGAAATTTCAGTTTTCATAAATGGAGAAAGATCGGATGCAGAGCTCTCAACTTGGATCGTGAAAGAATTGTTAAAAAAATATATTGATGATAACTACAAAATTGACATTCATCATGCAATGGAAATGCCTATCAGTGCGGGATTTGGCACAAGTGGAAGCGGTGCGCTGAGTTTAGCACTTGCTTTAAAAAAAGCTTTTGATATTGAGATTCCTGACGAAGAGTGCTACAAACTCGCTCATATTGCTGATGTCAAGAATAAAGCTGGTTTGGGAACGGTCATGGCAGAAATCGCCGGCGGACTGGAAATACGTGTTGCCCTTGGCGGTCCAGGTATTGGGAAAGTTGAAACAATTCCACTGGAAGAAGATTATAAAGTTGTCATTCTCTATTTTGGTTCCTATCAAACTAAGGAAGCACTTTCAGATAAAAATTTAATGGAAAAAGTTCATAAATTCGGAAAACCCTGCGTGAATGATCTGCTCAAAGATCCTTCTGTGGAACGCTTTCTCGAGCTCTCACAATGGTTTGTGAAAAAAATCGAAGTGGCAACCGAAAGAGTTTCTGATATCATAAAAAAGATGGAACGAAAAGGATTTCTATGTAGCATGCCTCTATTTGGCGAAAGCGTATTCAGCATTCAAAAAGACGAAAAAGCTGAAGAATTGCATGATATTTTTCATGAATACGGTAAAATCTATATTTCAAACATCAGCACAGGAGGTCCTCATGTTAATTGAAGTTCCTGACTCCCATCCACGCGCACTATCCCTGCACATTCGCGAAAAACTGATCGATGGATTTGATAAAGGACTTGTTGCAAAAGCTGGGCTGATCGCTCATGGCAGAGGTGAGTGTTTTGATTATCTCATTGGTGAGAAAACCCAATCCTTTGCAGAATACGCAACCGAAGCTGCGTGTGCAATGCTTCTCCTTGCCGAACATCCCGTGCTCTCAATAAACGGCAATGTTGCAGCACTCTGTCCTGAAGATGTCATAGAACTAAGCAAAGTTACTCATGCACCGCTTGAGATAAATCTTTTTTACCGGACAAAAGAGCGAGAGGATGCACTTCTACATCACATGCAGGATTATGGAGCACAAGAAATTCTCGGAGTAGGTGATGACGAAACAGTTCAGATCGAAGAACTGCAAAGCAAGCGCAGGATCGTGTCTAAAAAGGGTATTTTTATCGCTGACGTGGTATTCGTACCTCTTGAGGATGGAGATCGTACAGAAGCACTTGTGGCATCCGGAAAGAAAGTCATAACTGTTGACCTCAATCCCCTATCCCGTACTGCACAGAAAGCCCAGATCACTATTGTTGATAATATTGTGCGAACCGTTCCGTTCATGACAAAAAAGATCATAGAAATGAAGAAATATTCTACTCAAAAATTGCAGGAAATATGCGATAATTTTGATAATCAACATACACTAAAAATGGCGTTGCAGTTCATTCAGCAGCGTTTGAGGGAGCTTTCATGAATATCATCATAATCGGAGCCGGCGCGATCGGAACATTTCTGGCAGCAGCGATCTCACGTGAATATGATGTTACACTCGTCGGGAAAAAGGAACATCATCATAAAGACCATTTCAAGGTCATACAAAATAAGGGAATTCTTCTCTCCGGCTTCCAGACTTTTATGAGCAAAGTGCTAACCACACGGGAGTTAAAAAAGATTCCGGACAATTCTCTTATTCTTGTTGCAACCAAAGCTTATGATGTTAAAGCTGTTTTCGAAGATCTAAAGGGCATTGTAAAAAACGACTCTGTCTTCATGCTTATCCAAAATGGCATCGGCGTGAAAGAGGAAGTGAAAAACATCCTACCTAACGAGATCATTCGCACGGTTACAGGCATCGGCGCAGAAATTATCCGTCCCGGTGAAGTCAGAACTTCCTGGGGAAAAGTCGTTTTGGATAATACTAAATCAGCAGAAAAAGTCTATGAGATCTTCACGAACAGTCAATTTGCTACACGTATAACCGACAATATCCTTCATGAAGAATGGCTCAAACTCACGATCAATGCCTTTGTGAATCCCCTTACCACACTGCTCCAGGTGAAAACGAACATGCTCTCCACACCCGAACTGAGAATCCTGGTGGAAAAGGTCATCGATGAAGTGATCGCAGTTGCAGAAAAAGAAGGCATTGCAGTTGAAAGAGGAAAAGTCATACGTACAATAGATCGGCTGGGTAAATATCACAATTACTCATCCATGTATCAGGATGTGAAAAATGGCAAAAAGACAGAGCTGGACTACATCACGGGCGCAATTATACAAAGAGCGAAGAAACACAGCCTCCCAGTGCCAATGAACGAATTTCTCTACGATTCAATACATTTTTTAGAGAAATATGGATACTGATAAAATGACTAATAACAAATTTCTAATTTCTAATGAAATTTAAAATACAAAATGCCCAACTTGGATATACCGGAAAAAATGTAACCACGAAATACACAAAAAAAAGGAAAAAGGAAAATTTGTCATTTGGATTTTGATATTTTATTAGACATTAGTAATTTGGGCTTTGAAATTTAAGGATAATATGGATATTTCTAACACTTCTTCCAAGCATGAACATAAAATTTATATGATACGAAAATTGAAGCACAAAGAAAAGATCGTCATGCTCACCTGCTATGACTTTCAGATGGCTAAGATCTTTTCCTCAGTCGGTATAGACATCATCCTTGTGGGAGATAGTCTCGGTATGGTTTTTCAGGGTGATTCCACAACAAAAAACGTAACCATGAAGCAGATACTCTATCACGTCCATGCAGTCTCAAAAGGCGCTGGCGAGATTCCCATTGTGGGCGATATGCCGATCCATTCCTATAAGAACAAAGAGATCGCTTTGGAAAATGCACAACGATTTATTGATGCTGGAGCAGACGCTGTTAAATTGGAAGGTCACTTTCCTGAAACCATCGAATATCTCGTTGAAAACAGCATTCCTGTGCAGGGACATATCGGACTGCTTCCTCAAACCTATGAATCCTTCAAGGTGGTTGGCAGGAAAGCTGAAGAACGGGAAAGACTTCTTGCAGAAGCTAAGGATATCGAGCAGGCAGGCGCATTCACACTCGTATTGGAATCCATCCCTGAGCAACTCGGCAAAGAGATCACAGAAAGCATCGAGATTCCCACGATCGGAATAGGCGCAGGAAGATTTTGCGATGGTCAAGTACTCGTCATAAATGATTTGCTGGGTATGGATCCTGCCTTTCATCCCAAATTTGTGAAACGATATGCCAACCTGTTTGAAATCATTTCTCAAAGTGTGTCTGCATTCAAACAAGATGTGAAAAACAATACTTATCCTGATAAGGAACATGTTTATGAATAGATCCTCCCTTCCCAAAAATGAAGTGCTGGAACTTATCCGAACCGCACTCAAACACGATAAATCCTATAAAAATGGTAATGTTATCAGCACGATGTGTACCTATCCCGACAAATTCGCTCAAGAGCTTTTTTCAACTTTTATTGATCGAAACATAGGCGATGCAAATCTTTTTCCCGGTGTGGTTGAACTGGAAAAAGAAGCTATTCACATGCTGGGAAGTCTGCTGCATAATCCCAATGCTTACGGCAATATAGTTACAGGCGGCACAGAGGCGAATTTCCTTGCGCTCTGGGCATACCGCGAGCTTTCGGGGAAGCATACAATAATTGTGCCCGAAACTGCCCATTTCTCGCTCTATAAAAGTGCGAACATCCTCAATCTGAAAACAAAAACAGTAAAAGTGACCGAGCAAAGGCAGATGGATATCACAGAGACAGAAGAAGCTATTGACGACGACACATTCTGCATTGTAGGCATCGCAGGCACGACAGAACTCGGCGTGATCGACCCGATCTCCGAACTGTCAACTCTGTGTGAGAAATATAAACTCTACCTGCATATCGATGCAGCATTCGGCGGATTTGTCATTCCATTTTTAAAGGATATGAATTATGACGTTGAAGATTTTGATTTTTCCCTTCCGGGCGTAAGCTCCATCACGATAGATTCGCACAAAATGGGCATGTGCCCTATTCCGGCAGGCGGTATCCTCTTCAGAAATGAAGAACTGACCGAAAAGATAAAATGGAGTGTGAGCTATCTTTCCGGTGGAAATACGGCACAGACAACTTTTGTAAGCTCCCGTTCGGGCGCATCCGTAATTGTAGTGTGGGGCATGCTGAACTATCTCGGATTTGAGGGTTATAATTACATCATTAAGAAGTGCATGCACGTGACGAACTATCTTATTGCAGAGCTTGATAAAATTGAAGAGCTCTCCCCGATCCTGCCACCAACTATGAACATCGTGGGTGTTACATCCCCAAAATACAATATTGTACTCATTGCAGAAGCGCTGCGTAACAAGGGTTGGGCGATCTCGCTCTTTACCGAGCACCTGCGTATTGTGCTACGTCCATCAGTAACAAAAAAGGTAATAAATAAATTTATTCATGACATAAAAGAGGTATTAACATGCATCCAAGCAAAGATATAATCGGAACAAAAGGACAGGAGCTTCAGGACAGACGAATTGCCCTGTGCATAACCGGAAGTGTGGGCTGCCTGAGAAGTGTTGATCTTGCTCGCGGACTCATGCGCCACGGCGCTGAAGTATTTGTGGTGATGAGCCGGGAAGCAGCAAAGCTCGTAACCCCTGCTATGCTCGAATGGGCAACAGGCAATCCTGTGGTAACTGAATTGACAGGCAAGATCGAGCACATCTGGCTTGCAGGCGAGCATGAAGAAAGCTGTGATCTTGTACTGGTCGCACCTGCTACTGGCAACTCCCTAAGCAAGATCGCATGCGGAATCGATGACACGCCTGTGCTTTCCACTGTAACCTCTGCCATCGGCTCGGGCATTCCTGTGATGATCGTGCCTGCCATGCATGAGAGCATGTATAAAAATCCCTTCATTATCGAAAATATTGAGAAGCTGAAAAAAGCCGGCATTGACGTTATCGAGCCGGTTCGTGAAGAAGGCAAAGCAAAGATCGCGACTGTGAACACTATGGTCGAGAAGGTCATCCGGAAATTGTATGCCAAAGATATGCAGGATATGACCGTGCTAATTACTGCCGGACCCACAATTGAATATATTGATGACATCCGCTATATTACGAACAAAAGCTCAGGGAAAATGGGCTTTGCGCTTGCACTGGACGCAATACGCAGAAGTGCGCATTGCATACTTGTTAGCGGACCTACAAATCTCACTCCTCCTGAAGGATGTGAGTACATTCCCGTGGAAACCACAGAAGACATGAAGCACGCAGTGACCACACAGCTCAAAGAGAAAAATATTGATGTCTTCATCGGCGCTGCTGCCGTGGCAGACTGGAAAATGGAGAGAAAAGCAAAAGGCAAACTGCCCTCATCCAAGAAATTCAGTATCGAGCTCTTCCCCACCGAGAAAATTATTGCAAAGGTGAAAAAACTCTCACCGGCAACCGTTCTCGTTGCATTTAAGGCAGAGTATGGATTGAATGAAGAACAGCTCACGGCAAAGAGTTATGAGCGTCTTCAGCAGGTGAACGCTGACTATATCGTTGCCAATGATGTGAGCGAAGCGGATTCCGGTTTCCAAAGTGATGAGAATAGAATATTTGTGATAAATACAAAAGGTGAAGTATTATTCAAAGGCAAAGATACTAAGCACGCACTCGCTCAGAGGATTTTGGATATTGTGAACAATGCCCTAACCTAACCTCTCCCGGCGGGAAAGGAATTTCCGATCCCTGTGAAATAAAAAAGTGATTTTACAGGATAGGTGATGAAGAAAAAAGCTCACGGATAAAAACGGAAAAGCACTGATAAGGAAAATGAAGCAGACAGGATAACAGGATTCACAGGAAATAAAATTCGTGAAAATTAGTGTTAATTCGCCTGCTACGGCGTATCCGCCAGCTGGCGGAGAAGACGAGTGGTTAAAAAAAAGTTCTTATTTTTAGTTTTGCCTTCCATTACGAAGTGTAACGAAGACAGGTTCATTGCTAAAAAAGAATAAATAAAAGAGAAAAAAATAATGAAAAAGATCCTTATTACGATTTTTATGGTTTTTGCAATCCAAAATCTATTTGCCCAAACTCAATATCCCGAAACTCCCAAAATTGCAATTAAAGACACGCTTCACGGAATAGTTATTACAGATAATTACCGCTGGTTGGAAGATGGTGAAAACCCGGAAGTCATCGAGTGGGAAGAAAAACAGGAAAGACTAACAATATCAATCCTGGATAATCTTCCCCAAAGAGAAAAATTGATCAAAAGATTCAATGAACTCTGGCGTTATGATGATGTTGGCAGACCAAGCAAAGTGCTGAACGGGGAGAGGATTTTCTTATGGGAAAAGAAAAAAGATGATGAAAAATGGAGAGCTCTAACCAAAGAAAATGAAAATGCGGAATTTGAAGTTTTAGTCGATCCAAACCTGTGGGATACCATAGAATCTATTAGCGGAACAAGTATGTCTAGAGACGGCAAATATTTTACTTTTGGAAAAACAGTAGGAGGAGACGAAAATCCGTTTGTCAGAATAATGGAAGTTGAAACAAAAAGAATTTTACCTGATACATTAAGAGGACAAAAACAATATGTTACATCCTGGCTGTCGGACAACTCGGGTTTTTATTATTCAGCGTGTCCGTTAAAAGGTGAAGTCCCGGAAGGAGAAGAAAATTACTGGCGTTCGGTTTACTTTCACAAATTGGGAACTCCTGCAGACGAAGATGAAAAAATCTATTTCAGTGAAGACAATATGGAAATGTCTCATGGTGTATGGCTATCCGAATGTGGGAAATATACACTTTATACTCGTCGTCTTTTTAGAAAGAATGAGATCTATTTCAAACGCACTAATGATGAAGAAATGATTCCGGTTGCCACTGGTTTTGATGCTTCTTATTCCGTAGATATTGTGGATGATAAAATCCTGATAATGACCGATAAGGATGCTCCGAATGAGAAAGTATATATTACTGATGTTGATCATCCTCAGCGAGAATTCTGGCAAAAATTTTTGCCTGAACAAAAAGACAAACTATATTATTTCAGCGCGATCGCCGGTCATATTTATGCTGTATATCAGCACAATGCTTACACGGTTATTAAGATATATTCTTTGGAAGGTGATTATATTCGGGATTTATCTTTTCCAACACTCGGAACCGGATATGTCAGCGGTTATTGGTCGCAAGATGATATTTGGGTAAATTTTTCCTCGTTCATTTATCCAAGTGTTACTTATAAATACGATCTTGAAAATGATACACTAAATATTTATAAAGAATTTCCATTGGAAATAGATGTTGAGGATTTCTATGCTGAGCAAGTCTGGTATCATTCAAAAGACGGAACACCAATTTCAATGTTTCTTGTTCAGAGAAAGGACTTGAAAAAAGATGGAAATAATCCTGTTATACTTTCCGGTTATGGTGGATTTAACTATTCACAAACTCCTTATTTTTCAACAACGAGTATTGTCTGGCTTGAAGCTGGTGGCATGATCGCGATTCCGAATCTGCGTGGAGGTGGAGAATATGGAGAAAAGTGGCATGAAGCAGGAATGAAGGAAAACAAGCAAAATGTTTTTGATGATTTTATTGCTGCTGCAGAATGGCTTATCAAAAATAAATATACCAATCCGGAAAAACTGGCGATCAGTGGAGGAAGTAACGGAGGGCTTTTAGTTGGAGCTGTAACTGTTCAAAGACCCGAATTATTCAAAGTAGTGAATTGTGCAGTTCCTCTTCTTGATATGATCCGTTATCATAAATTCGGTCCTGGCAGATTCTGGATAGATGAATACGGAAGCCCTGATAATCCTGAACAATTCGAATATCTCTATAAATATTCACCATATCACAATGTTATTGATGGAACAGACTATCCTGCAATTATGATTTCAGCAGGAGAAAATGATGCTCGCGTTGATCCGCTTCATTCACGTAAGATGGTTGCCCGAATGCAGGAAGCTAATCCAAATGGAGAACCGATCCTGCTTTTACTTAAAAGAGATTCCGGTCACGGTGGTGGTACAACTCTCTCGATGCACATCGAAAAAGCTGCTGATACCTGGGCTTTTTTGATGAATGAATTAGGAATGAGTTTGGAGTAAAATATCCCCCGATACGGTCATTCTTCCCTACGGGGGCAGGTGTTTGAGGAATAAGAACCAGCAACAGAATCCTATCTGTGTACGCCCTTTGTTTGGTTTGTATGAAAGAAGATATACAGATATTTCAATAATTAATAACAATTCAATAAGAATATATAATATGATGCGTCAAAACATACAAATTGTAGTATTTTACTTATGCTCAGATATTTTTGAAAAAGTCTTTGCTCCTGATGGCTTTCGGGATAACATCTTTATTTTTTTACTGAGAAAAAGGCGAAACGATCAAACAATCGCTTCGCCTATATTTCGAATTTGTATGTTAATTAAATTTTATGCTATCTGTTTTGGTGGTTTTACACGGGAAATAATTCCTGCAGCAACGATACACAGCACACCACAAATTATGAATGCTAATGAGAAGTTGCCCATATCACCGAGTTTTCCACCAAGGATAGGACCGAAAATTCCGCCAACTCCATATGCAAGAAATACCCATCCGTAATTTTGACCAATGTATTTTGTGCCGAAAGTCTCTGCAGTAATGGTAGGAAATAGTGAGAAATTACCACCGAAGTTGAATCCGATAAGTGCAGCTCCAATATAAAGAAGCGCCGGCGTTCCGGCTATCCACTGGAATAATATAACAAAAATACCCTGAGTAAGCATCATGATAATGATAGAAGTTTTTCTTCCAAGTTTATCACTTATCGCACCCCAAGCAATTCTACCAAGTCCATTTGCAAGGGAGAAAAATACAGCCATTGCTGTTCCTGCAATTCCTGAGGCAGCAACTTCGCTTATACCTGCAGCCATCAGCGCCTGCATTGGGAAAAGTTTCATTAAACCGATGCTCATTAATCCTGCGCTTGCACCGAACACAAAAGTGAGAAGGATCATATAATATTGAGGAGTTTTAAGCATTTGTCCACTCTTGAGCTGTAACTTCGAGTCATCAACCTTTTTCTCTGCTTCGGTCGGAACCCATCCTTTTGGTTTCCAGTCTTTTGGTGGGAAAACCATCCAGATACTGCCCAGAAGTACAGCAAGGAAAAACACGATACCGTAAATTGAGAAAGTTTTACTCAAGCCATATGAGGTGATAAAGTTGCCCCAAGCTCCTGCCAGTTTGACCCAGAGCATCGCACCGAATCCAAAGCCCGCAACAGCCAAGCCGGTGATCAAACCTTTTTTGTCCGGAAACCAGCGCATTCCAACAGCAATAGGCACAACATAAGCAAGACCAATACCGGAACCACCAATTATTCCGACAAAGAGAAATATAAGCCAGAAATTGGTTCCTCCAAAAAGTCCTGCCAACAAGTATCCGAGTCCAAGGACCACACCACCCGACATTGCGAGTTTGCGAGGTCCAATTTTTGGCATGAGTCGTCCTGCAATGACCATCACAATAGCAAAAAGCGCCAAGCCCGCTGCAAAGACTGCTTGAGTCTGAGTTTTTGTCCACCCTGCTTCAACAAGAGGTTTTGTGAAAACCGACCACGCATAGATAGCGCCAAGACAAAGCTGAATGACAATCGCTCCAAACACAACAGACCATCTATTCATAATTTTCTTTTCAGTCATTTTTTCTCCTACATATAAATAATTTTACTACACATCTTCTCCGCCAGCTGGCGGATACGCCGTTGCAGGCGAAAAGCACGAAAACAGGTTTTAAGAGAAAATATTCTTCAAAATATTATTTTATTAATTTCGTGTATTTCGTGGTTCAACATTTTTCTTTAATTCATTATGATTAAGAAAAGCCGGAAAGGCAAGATAGCAAATCCGGCTTTATTATTATTGTTATAATTAGTCGATCAATTTACGTTCTTCGATGAGACTTTCAACTACGCTTGGGTCAGCGAGTGTCGAAACGTCACCAAGATTACCGGTATCTTTTTCAGCAATTTTGCGTAAGATGCGACGCATGATCTTTCCCGAACGAGTTTTAGGAAGTGAGGGCGCCCATTGAATTGCTTCTGGAGTAGCAATAGGACCGATTTCCGAACGAACATGTTTTACCAGTTCTTTCTTCAATTCATCTGTTGGCTCAATGCCGTGAACAAGGGTTACATAAGCATAGAGCCCCTGTCCTTTGATCTCGTGAGGAATTGGTGTAACTGCGGCTTCTGCAACTGCAGGATGGCTCACAAGAGCACTTTCTATTTCCGCTGTGCCAATACGATGACCGGAAACATTGACAACATCATCAATTCTTCCCAATAACCAATAGTCACCGTCTTCATCTATACGGCAACCATCACCTGCGAAATAGACATCATCGTACATTGTGAAGTACGTGTCGATAAATCTATCGTGATCCCCCCACATTGTTCTCATCATTCCGGGCCAAGGTTTTTTGATGCAAAGCTTTCCGCCTTCGTTGACGTTGCAGATGGAGCCATCATCTTTCAAGACTACTGTCTCGATACCGAAGAAAGGTCGTTGGGCACTGCCGGGTTTCAGAGTATGAGCGCCGGGAAGAGGAGTGATCAATATACCTCCTGTTTCCGTCTGCCACCAGGTATCGACGATCGGGCAACGACTGTGTCCGATCTTCTCGTAATACCACATCCATGCTTCAGGATTGATGGGCTCGCCAACTGATCCAAGAATTCTCAGAGAATCCAGTTTGTATTTCGCAGGCCATTCTTCACCTAATCTCATAAGAGCTCTAATAGCAGTAGGTGCTGTATAGAAGACAGTTATTTTGAATTTATCCACTATCTCCCAGAAACGTCCTGCATCAGGATAGGTCGGAACACCTTCAAACATAACTGATGTTGCCCCATTTGCAAGAGGACCATACACAATATAGCTGTGACCAGTAACCCAGCCGATGTCTGCTGTGCACCAATAAACATCGTCATCATGGATATTGAAAATAAATTTGTGAGTGATCATTGTATGTATCAAGTAACCGGCAGTTGTATGGACAACACCTTTGGGCTTACCGGTCGAACCTGATGTATAAAGAATGAATAATGGATCTTCTGCGTTCATATGAACCGGCTCGCACTCTGGCGCTGCTTTTTCCATCTCATCATGATACCAGAAATCTCTTCCTTCTTCCATGTGGCATGGCTCACTATTAACTTCAATAACGATCACGCTTTCGATCGAAGGAGTCTCTTTCAGTGCTTTATCGGAGATATCTTTAAGATGGATATGTTTTCCTGCACGACGAGAAATATTTGCTGTGATGAGCATTTTACAATCGGAATCATTCACTCTTCCGCGTATTGCATCTGCGCTAAATCCACCGAAAATAATTGAGTGGATCGCACCAATTCGTGTGCACGCAAGCATTGTGATAGCAAGTTCAGGAACCATTGGCATATAGATCGCGACCCTGTCGCCTTTTTTGATGCCTTTGGATTTAAGAACATTTGCAAACTTACATACTTCCTTATGGAGTTCTTCATAGGAGTATTTTTTTACATCATCTTCGATTTCACCCTGCCAAAGGATCGCTGTCTTTTTCGCGGTAGGTGTGCCGAGATGTCTATCCAAACAGTTGTAACTTACATTGAGCTCACCGTCTTCAAACCAGGTGTGTTCAATTATACGAGCTTTTGTATCCCAGTTGTACTTTAGACCTTTTGTTGGTTTCTTGAACCAGTCCATGGTCTCAGCTTGTTCCAACCAAAATCCATCGGGATCCCTGATGGATCTTTCCCACATTTCTTTATATTGTTCATCCGAACTTATGTAGGCGTTTTTCTTAATTTCTTCTGGTGGGGGGAAAGTCTTTCCCTTGCCCATAAGTGAGTCAATTGCTTTTTTTTCAGTCATTTTTTTGAGTTTCCTCCATCGTTTTTTTTAATAATTTGTCGTTATCCCTTGTATCCATTTTTTATACGTCAAGAATTTTAGAAGTTTTTTGAGAAATTTCACCTGAGAGAATAAAATGGGTAATAATTTATTGATCCTTCTCTATTATTTTGAGATTGATTTTGGTCCAACAATTTGCCTTGCCATCAAAAAATGAGATATCCCCAGAGTGCATATCGTACAACCATTTATGGATATTCACATTATTATTTACTCGGATGAAATCAAACGAAAGGAGATGTTCAGCCTGCAGGAGAATGTTGTTTTTTATTGCTTCTAATATTGTTGATTTTTCATTATTATTTGTTGAAGTTTTTGCTTTATGTGCATACTTCAGCCAATCAGATACTTTGGAATCATTCGGCAAT
>JACNJG010000048.1 GCA_014382685.1 Candidatus Cloacimonadota bacterium | reverse complement strand
GTCCGCGTAAACTCGGATGAAGTATCCAGGGTATCAATTACATATTCATACCCGGAAGGAGAATAGGATTCTCTCTCAATATTATTCAACTCAACCTGAATAAGCTCATACGGAAAACGAGAATCTCTTATAAGATCTTCTTCATCGGTCACATAATATGACACTCTATTAAGCGTTGAATCTTCATTATCAATGAAAATCGAAACAGTGTCTCCTTTCACAAACTGGTAGCTATCGAGTGTTGTTTCAAGTTCTTGAGAGGGTAACACAATATCGATTGCCGGGTCGCCCATATAGTTGAATGAACGCAGGAAAACCAAATTGGCGATATTCCAGGGATATTTGAGCGCATACTCAATTTTGGCAATATTACATATAGTACCAATATTTCTTTCACCAAATGTAAAAATACTCTGCAGGAAAAAAGCACCAAGATACTCATCCTGCACCAGAAATCCCTTACCAGCTCCTCCAAAGAACCCAATTGCTCCTTTGCCGGCTTCCAGCACAAAAGCTTCTCCAAGACAGCTCATCCCGGGATATTCAAAGTTTGAAGTATAACAGGTCAAGCTGCTGATTATCGGATAGTTATCATTAAAAAGTGTCGAGATGTCTCCCAAATTCATAAGATTAAGATCAGACCAGATCTGTCCTCCACCATGCCCCATAAATTGAATGAACGTCGTTCCGTCATCAATATAATCCTTGATGTTGGTTGTACTGCCCCAATAGGGATTATTGTGATCTGCCTGCGCATAAATGCGTGAAACGCGAAAGCTTTTTGGAATATACTGCTTATTGAGACGCTGACTTTGCTCCTCAAATACGCCGGACCCGCCTGCAATGAGCATAAGATGATTTCGCCAATTATCATTGAAATTCGGCTGTGTGTTGTACTGAATGGTTTTTGCAAAAATAGGGAGTATCTGCTCGGTTTCCCAGATTGGTATTCGACCTATTGCAAGGTCCGGAAGCTCGTCATCTCCAACTATTGCTACAAACCAGTTATCATCTACCGTGGCACCAACAGAGTAAGACCAGCTCATATGGGTGGGTACAATACTGTATTCTTTTTTGGGCGAAGTTGGTCGTTCGTCATAGCAGGCATCACCGAGCAGAAGCACATATTGCGGAGCCGGTTCCTGCCAATTATTATAGGCGTAGGAAATAAAATCCTTGATCGCTTGATCAGAGCAAAGACCATGATTAAATTCATCGTAAATTGCTTCTGTGGAAACAGTTTTGACAATCAATCCTTTTTCGTCATACCAGTGTGCAGCAAAATCATAAAAAATATCCTCTTCGAGAAATTCCCGTTTGGATATCACGATATAATCTGCCTGCTCGCCGGGATTTCTGAAATTGCTCGGATAATCCGGAATAACTTCTTTAGGTAACAGTTTTTGTGAATTACTAACTGCTAAATATTTGGTGTTGTTATCCAAAACCTGGTCTTGAAATGTAAGCACATAGGGAGCGCCGCCTTCAGGCAGTCCGGACTCGAGACTTAGATTTTCAAATTTGCTGATTCCCAATTTATATACATCAATATCAGTAGTAGTAAATTCGGTAATTTCAAATTGCATCAAGCCGGGTGAATAAGAGGTGGGTTTGTTGAATTCCAGCATATCCTCGTGAGCAATACAATCGCGCCAATAATTGATATCAATATAATCCAAAAGAATTCGATCGTATGTGGCATCGGTATCGCCTGGAAGAGAAATATAAATTTGGTTACTCCCATTATTCAGTCTATCATTGCTCATTGTGCCGGTCATGATCTTTTCGTTCTGATTATACCAGTACTCCGAGCCGATCTGAGAAGAATTTATGTATGACAACGCATGATGCTCGCCGGTATTTTCATCACTTTCATAGGTTTCGCCAAAGAAACAAATCTTGACTTCTGCGCTTCTCGCATTGCTTTGAAGAGGATTGTATAGCTTGATCGTAAAATTAGTCATATTTGGTGCGCTGATCTGCTGCCAGAACCAGAGATCTTCCCGCACCTGCGTCAACTGGCTCAATTTCGAGTATATACTTTGATTTTCAAAATGTACGCTCGTATCAAAATTATACACTTTTCTATAACTATATGGATCAGTCTCGTACAAACCGCCATCCTCGACGGCAAGACGCGTGCCGAGCGTTCCTTCTTCATAGCTCAGAAAATAGATATTTTCCCAGGAAAATGGATTATAAAAACAATCTTCTCCATGATGGATGTCTGCATAGAATTCAAAATAATCACCCTCATCAAAGGATTCATCGTCCTGACTATAGAAATAGATTGGAACCTGCTCTCCTAAGTTATAAAGTTGCAAATATTTCGGATTGATCTCGTCAATTTTCAGAAGCACATCATATTCGGTTTCGAGAGAATCTATCCAGGTTTGCAAAGTGTCTTTGAGAAAATCATAAGTGATCTTATATATTCCTTCTTCATCGATAATGAATTTGAATTGAGAGATTTCCGTCTCGTTCTGCCTTTTGTAAGATGCTGATTCCGGCTCTTTCTCCTTGCGCCAGTACTTTGAGAACTCATCATTGACGATCATCTTATCTGCAAATCCATCTAAATAATTCGCACTTCCGCTGTAGCCCTTGGTCTTATCACCCTTAATATGAATTTGAACTACCAGATCGGTATAGAGCCTTGCTGTTTTTTGTGCATGATTATATTGAATCGGAAAGATACGAAATGATCCAAGATACCTATTCCCAATATAACCGACCGCCTGAGTTTCTACGATACTTTCTGGATAATAATCCATTGTTGGAAAATCTATGACCTGCCTGGAAGGATCAGGAACTAAAATACCTTCATCTTTATATGGATGGTTGATCGGTATAGTAACATCGGGCAGAAGGATGAATTGCTGGGAAATAATACTCGCACTTACTTTGCCTTCGGGGGGTATTCCGATATTTTTTGATAGAAAAGGCAGCTCCGGCAAACCCTCTGTATTTATGAAAAATGTTTCCAAATCGGGCAAAGACAGATTTTGTGCGGTTTTATCTGACGTTTTAGGAATGTGGTAATCATCGATCTTCAGGTGAACTTGAATATAATCTTCGGTAACCTTCTCTATCTCAAAGCTGTTCATACCCCATAATGAGGATGCCAAAAAACAGAACAGAATTACTGTAAAAACCTTTTTCATTGAAAAACTACTTTTCTCCTAACCTGCGTATTCCCTTTTGAGCGATGTCAGTTCTGTAATAACTGTTCGCGAAGGATACTTTTTCAACTTCTTTATACACCTTTTCCTGCGCATCCCGAAGATCATTTCCCAAAGCTGTCAGGGATAACACTCTCCCTCCGTTTGTGAGCAATGTATCTTTCTCTTTTTTTACTCCTGCAAAGAATACTAATGTATCATCAGAAACTTTATCAATTCCTTTGATCGGATATCCCTTTTCATAAGTGCCAGGGTAACCGCCTGAGGCAATGACCACGTTTACAGCACTCTTATTTTTCCAATTCAACTCAACCTCATTGATGCTTTTATTTAGGATAGCTTCACACACATTAATGAGATCATTGTCAAGAAGCGGAAGAATTACTTGCGTTTCCGGATCGCCCAAGCGGCAGTTAAATTCCAAAACCTGCGGACCTTTTTCTGTAAGCATAACACCTGCATAAAGGATTCCCTTGAAGGTTCGTCGTTCTTTTCGCATCCCCTTCAAAGTAGGAGCAATGACATTTTTGTCGATCTGTTTCTTTAGATCTTTTGTGAAAAGTGCAGGCGCGTACGCTCCCATGCCGCCGGTATTCGGTCCTTCGTCTCCATTTAGAAGCTGTTTGTGATCTTGAGAAAGAATTGTCGAAACGAAATGGTCTCCGTCTGTAAAAGCAAAGAGCGAAGCTTCTTCTCCCTGAAGATACTCTTCGATCACGATCTGCGATCCTGCGTCACCGAAAATTCCATAGTTCATAATATGGTTGAGAATCGTTTCTGCTTCTGTGTAATTATCACAAATGAAAACTCCCTTGCCGGCAGCCAGCCCATCAACCTTTATAACAAGCGGAAATTCTTTTTTCAGAATATAGGACAAAGCAGGTACTATCTCATCAAAAACCTGGAAATCTGCTGTGGGAATATGATATTTCTTCATGAATGTTTTTGCAAAAACCTTGCTGCCCTCGATCTCAGCAGCCAGTTTAGAAGGTCCGATCACTGCGAGGTTTGCTTTCAGGAATTCATCGCCAAGTCCCTCTGCAAGGGGCTGTTCGGGTCCGACAATAGTAAACCGGATTCCTTCGGATTTTACAAACCTGATAAGCTCTTCTGTGTTCTGTAGCTGAATGAGCTGGGCAACATTTTCCATACCGGGATTTCCCGGTGCAACAAAAACTTTATCTACCTTTTTGCTTTGCGCACATTTCCATGCGATTGCATGCTCTCTGCCGCCGCTTCCTACAATTAAAACCTTCATTTAACTATAACTTTATCTGCACCCCAAAGCTGTAGGTTGTCTTCGTTTCGTCATCTCCGCTGATCTCGCCGTCGCCATTAAGATCAATATAATACACTTTGTAATCCCAGACAAGAAGAGTGACTGGAGTGATTTCATAGCCGATCTGTGCTTCGATAACTGCATTCGGGCTTTTCCACGTAGTAAACTTCTCTACCTGAGTCTGTGAATATCTGGCATAAGCATAATCCAAGCCCGGAATAAATGTTTTCTTCAATCTGACTTCACCAAGTATCGATTTGCCCATGTTATAGTCTTTTCCGTGAATATCTTCATAGGAAACAGTGAGATCAATAATATTGAAGAGATGGGAAACGAGCTGTCCTCGCCATCCCTGAGATTTATTGATGCCTTTAAGTGTGCTGCTTTTGGATTTTAATGAATCTCCTGATACAGTCGCACGCTCATTATCATAAAGGTAGTTAAAGAAGTTCGATTCAAAATCTTCACCAAAGAAACGATAATCCATTGTAGCATCAAAGATGAGGAATTTTGCACCAAATCCCGGGAACACAGCACCTGTACCGTAATCCAGTATCTTGGCTACCTCTCCATAGTGATACAGTTTGAACA
>JACNJG010000129.1:22915-26177 GCA_014382685.1 Candidatus Cloacimonadota bacterium | reverse complement strand
TAAATAATATATGAAGAACCTGTTTTTATTGCTGATACCTGTCGTCTTTCTGATTTCATGCACGCATCAGGAACAGCTCATAGAAATTGAACCGCCTGATCCTTATGATCATGTGTATGGAAAACTCAAGACTGGAAAATCGCTCTATTCCATTCTTCTTGATAATGATGTATCATATCAGGATGCTTATAAAATTACAAAAGAGCTTAACAAACTTTATGATCTGCGTTACTCACATCCAAACGACGGTTTCCATCTTAAAATCGATACCCTTGGAGTGGTTCAGATCATAGAATATTTGCCAAACAGAATTGATAAATATATTATTGCGAGAGATTCTACTGATGAATTTGAAGTATTCCATGAAAAATTAGTGCTTGAAAAAAACATTCGTTTGCTTACCACTACATTAAAATCATCTTTGTATGAGACACTTGTAGATGGGGGATTAGATCCGCAATTGGTCATGAAGTTCAGTGACATTTTTCAATGGGATATTGATTTTTTCATAGACCCTCGTGAAGGTGATACGTGCTCTATTATATATGAAGCATTTAGTAATAATGGGGAAATCCTCAAATATGGAAATATTTTAGGAGCTTCATATCATGGAAAACTTTTTGATCTCACTGCATATTACTTTGATAATGGCAGCAATGTGAGCGGATATTACTCAAATGACGGAGAATCCTTCCAAAAAGCATTTCTGCGTTCTCCTCTGAATTACTCTTTCATAAGCTCATATTTTGGAATGCGTCTGCACCCGATCACAAAAAAAGTATGGCTTCACAATGGAGTGGATTATGCAGCTCCTCATGGAACACCTGTGGTCAGCTCTGCGGATGGAAAAGTAATTCATAAAGGTTGGAAGGGAGGACACCCCACACCTAAAGGTAATACTGGCGGGTACGGAAATACAGTCATGATCCGACACACGAATGGTTATAAAACTCTATATGGTCACTTAAGTGCTTATGTGAAAAATCTCTATGTTGGCAAGCGTATTCAACAGGGAGAAGTGATCGGTTACGTGGGGTCAACCGGCTGGTCAACCGGTCCACACCTGCACTACACGATCTATCAGTATGACAAACCTATTAATCCTCTCTCTCTGAACAATGTGTCCGGTCCTCCGATTCCTGAGCAATCCATGAATGAATTTATGGATTCTGTTCACTATATTGACGAGCTCTTCAAAGAATCCCAAAAGACCTTTCTTCAATCAATTTTTGGTTAGCATGAACAAATTCTGCAAAAATACGCTTATAAGGAATTTAAAAAGCAAAAAATTTGACAGTTTAAATGGATTGTCACGTCTTTACCTATAATGCAAAAAGATTGTAAAATAACAGGAAAAATTTGGCTCATTATTGACCATCAGGACACTCTTATTAATGACATTGATACTGATATGATCTTTCATAATCAATATCTTGCGATCACAGATATTGATAAAATGGGGCAATACACCTTTGATAATCTTGAAGGATGGAAAGACTTTGCTTCAAAAGCAGAGAAGGGTGATATCGTTATTGTGGGGAAAAATTTTGGCGCCGGCTCATCACGTCAGCAAGCAGTTGATTGCTTTGCATCACTTGGTATTCAAGCCATACTCGCAGAATCCTTTGGTGCGATCTATAAAAGGAATGCGATCAATTCCGGAATGCCAATTTTAACTATAACAGATATTGATCTTTCAAAATTATCACAAAGGGAAGAGATCACTATTGATCTTGAAAAGGGGACAGTTTCCAATACATATATAAATATCCAACCATTCTCAAAAGTTCAATTCGATATTTATAAAGCTGGGAATTTGTTTGCTTTTGGTAAGAAAATAATTGAGAAATAAAAAAAAGATAAAGAAAGGAGCAACAAAAGTGAAAGTTTGTAGTAAATTTGGACTATTGCTTTTGATGTTCACGCTGTTACTTGTGAATTCTGCATTTGGGAAAATAGTACCCAATAATGAAGCTGTTGAGGGTCTGAAAGTTGAAAATGTTCCTCATGATGATGGTGGAGGGCTTATGCTAAGCTGGAAACCTCTGCCTAAAGAAAAACGCATCATCGAGTATCGTATTTATCGTGGCTATACTCCTGATAGTTTATTCTATATTGGAAAGATACCTGTTGATGCTAAGATGGGTGTTGCAGCCGATACTATGAAATATGTAGATCAGGGCTGGACATTTTTCGTTGATGCAACCTCGCGAGCCAAGCTGAAACATGAAAAGGGACAGAAAAAAGGAACAAAAGGAGCAAAAGTACTCTTTCAAACAGTTCCACGTGATATGAAAGTGTATGGTCCGATGATGGACCACTATCGCATGCTCATCGTGATCCCTGATAAAGAATATATGTATCATACTAAGATGAGGGAGTTTACAGATATAGATTCTACTGAAGATGGAACTGTTGACACTACATCTACGATTCTTGCAGGTATGAAACTAGAGCAGATTAAGTATATTCTGACAAAGCTCACGGTTGGCAAAGAATATTATTATGCGATTCAGGCGCTAAATATGAACCGCTCTGCTTCTCCTCTATCCGAAATCGCAAGCGGACAAACAACTGATGATCCACCTGAAAAATTGAAAGAATTTTATGCAGTGGCTGTTACGGATAAAAAGCAAATGCAGTTTGAGTGGTCATTGCCTGTTTTTACAGATGACCAAAAACAATTCAACATCTATCTATATGATGAATTTGATGACCAGCATCTGATATTTACACGTCCCGATGCCTATCCTTATACACCTCAAACAAATGCAATAGTACCTTACGATTCCATTGCAGCGCGCTTTGATGCATTTAATCCTGAAAATATGAAATGGTACAAATTCAATATAGGAGAACAGGACAGAAAGGATCAGGAAACGCTTGCAAAAGACGAACCGATCGCTGCTGAGAGCATTACTTCTGCAATCCTGCCCAAACCTCCTGTTCATTTTACTGTACAAGACCAGCCAAATGATAAAGGTGACCAGTTACAGGTTTTCTTCGGTTATCCCTATTATGGTCTTTCCAAGTTAACATATAATGATGCATTCACAAAACTGACAGTTAACTACTTCATCAGTGAAAACTCTATGTACGAGGTAACCCGTCTGATATTAACGATTAACGGTACGACAAAAACCGAATATGTGCTGGATAATAAGCTCGATTTTAAAGTTGACTGGGATCATACCATGCCAATGGAGATCAAGGGTTCTTTTGTCTGCAAACACAAAGGACAAGAGCCATTGCCGGAAGATTA
>JACNJG010000129.1:0-22550 GCA_014382685.1 Candidatus Cloacimonadota bacterium | reverse complement strand
ATTTATCTTGATCAGCTAAAACAGCAGGATGAAGAGATTAGAGTAGAAATCGCGGAACTTCAGAAAGAATTGGAAACTGTAACTGATAAAGAAGAGATTGAAGAAATTGAAAATCGTATAGCATTATATTCAGATTATATTGAGGATAAACCTGAAATCGTCAAAAAAGCAAATCAGCTTAAATCTGATAAAGAGCGAATGAAATTACTTTATAAAACGCACTGTACTAATATACGTTCATTTAAATATTATATCAGAAAAACTGACGGACAAGGACATTTCATTGATACTCCAATCTATACTGCTCCAAACGGCGAACAATATATCTTCCCGAAGCAGAATTGGTTTAATAATGATGAGATTATTACTCTTATTGCAGTGCTTTTATTTGCAGCGCTTGTGTACTTCATGATCCAGGCAGCACGAAAAGGTAAGAGATTATATATTCGCCCAATCGCAGGTATTCAGGAAATTGATAATGCTATCGGACGTGCGACAGAAATGGGACGTCCGATCCTCTTTGTTCCCGGGTTGAGCGGTATAAGTGATGTGGCTACTCTTGCCGGATTGGCAATTCTCAGTAAAGTTGCTAAGAAAGCAGCCGAATATGACACAAGGATACTTGTTCCATGCCGCGACTTCATCGTGCTTCCTATTGCTCAGGAAATAGTCAAAGAAGCACATTATGAAGCCGGTCGTCCTGATACTTACGATAAAAACAGCGTATTTTTTATTACCCAGGCACAGTTCGCTTTTGTTGCCGGTGTGAATGGTATAATGATACGTGAAAAAACTGCAACGAACTTCTATATGGGAATGTTCTGGGCTGAATCACTTCTTATGACAGAAACAGGCAGTGCGACAGGAGCAATTCAGATCGCAGGTACGGACGCAGTTAATCAGTTACCCTTCTTCATCACAACATGTGACTATACACTTATTGGTGAAGAACTCTATGCAGCAAGTGCTTATCTCTCTAAGCAACCTCTTATTCTCGGTACCTTAAAAGCTCAAGACTATATGAAACTTCTTATTGTTGTTACAGTGGTTTTAGGAACTATCCTCTCAACTGTTCACCTTACGTTCTTTATGAACTGGTTCCCGGCTAAATAGAAAGGAGTTTCATAATGAAAAGACAAATACCCTTAATGATAGTTTTAATTCTTGGTTTACTCTTCGTAGCTCATGTATTTATTCCAAATAAGCTCTCTTCGGACTATCTTGACTGGTTCATGAAATGGATGAAGGTCATTGGTCCTTTTGCGATCGTACTTGGTGTGTTCAGTCTTGTATACGTTCACTATAATAAGATCAAACGTAAAGCCCCAACCTGGGGATACAGTATTGTTACACTTACTGCACTGGTGGTTACTACAGCAGTTGGCTTTATCTGGGGTATCCAGGAGGGTACTCCATATATGTGGATATTCAAAAATTTCAATGTTCCACTTGGTGCTACTATGTTCTCTCTCCTGGCATTCTATATAGCGTCTGCTGCCTATAAAGCATTTCGAGCTCGTTCTATCGAAGCGACCGTGCTTCTTGTTGCAGCAATAATCGTGATGTTGGGACGAGTTTCCATTGGTCAAGCAATTACTCACTGGATCCCGGATATTACAGAATGGATCCTCAATGTACCTAACCTGGCAGCCAAGCGTGGTATTGCACTTGGTGTAGGACTTGGTATGACTGCAACTTCCCTAAAGATAATGCTTGGGATCGAGCGTTCATATCTTGGCGGAAAGGATTAAGGAGGTATTATGAAATTTGCAGATAGAATTCAAAAAGTTGATAGAAGAATAATCTATGTGATCCTTTTACTCGCAGTTGTTTTACCTCTTGTTTTTCGTCTTGGATTCAAGACCTATACCACCACACCGGTTGAAGATCTTTACCGTCATATTGACGCTGCTGCGGGTAGAGACGATATGTCTATTCTTATGGACTTCACACACGATCCCGGTGTTCTACCAGAATTATATCCTATGGATTTGGCAATTCTCAGACACTGTTTTGAAAGAAACATCAAAGTTTTCACCATTTCCTTCCTTCCACAAGGAGCAGCTATTATTCAGATGGCTCTTTCTGAAGTGAAAGAAGATTACCCGAATATTGAAGCAAATGTTGATTATTGTAACTTCGGTTTTAAACCCTGGAGCTTGAAGCTTCCCATCATGCTTGGCATGGGTGATGATATTGCAGAGGCAGTTGAAACAAACAGTGAGGGACTTAAACTAGAGAATCTTCCAATCATGCAGAATATGAAAAATTATGACAATATACAGGTTGTTGTAGAAATATCAGGATCCTCAATGGGTCAATTCTGGGTAACATACGCACGTGCAAAATTCGGTGTTGATGTCGCAGTTGGCTTAACTGCAGTCATGGCTGCTGATGTATATCCTTTTCTACAAACCGGTCAGTTTATTGGTAGTCTTGGCGGATTGAAAGGTGCAGCAGAATACGAGCAGCTCGTTGATATCTTTGCTATGAACGGTGAAGAGTTCAGCAAGAAAAAAGCACGTAATATGTCATGGGTCGAAGCACAATATAAAGAGTTGCCCGAATTAGCGCAACTCTATAAATATAGCAAAGCCCGTATCGGTATGGATGCACAGGCAATTGTCCACGTTCTTATCATTATCTTTATTATTCTTGGTAATATTGGCTATTTTCTTGATAAACGCGAACAGAAAAAAAATATGTGAAATAAGGAGTAAACATGACTGAAACAATTGGAATCTGGATTGCTGCATTTTTGACACTCTGTATGTTCTCTTTTCTGTACAAGGATAATCCCTTCTACAAATTTGCAGAGCACCTCTTCGTAGGCGTTTCGATGGGTTATTATATTCCTTACACATATTATAATGCCTTTATTCCGTACGCATACGAACCTTTGTTCTTAAAAAAGGAATACATTCTTATCATACCCTTCATTATCGGTTTCTTATACTGGTTCAGATTTTCTTCAAAATACAGCTGGGTCAGCCGTTATCCCATTGCTTTTAGCATGGGTATGGTAGGTATGGGTGTTCCGATGAACATGCACGCAAACGTACTGGTGCAAATGAGAACAATGATGCTTCCTCTCAACAGTATCAACATTATTTTGATTTTTGTTGGAACGATAAGCATCCTTTTATATTTCTTCTTTTCCAAAGCTCATAAGGGAGTTTACGGAAAGTTCACTTCCATCGGTGTTTGGTTCATGATGGTTGGATTCGGTGCATCTTTTGGTTACACTGTGATGGCGCGAATCTCATTATTAATTGGACGAATACAATTCCTTCTTGGTGATTGGTTAGGATTAATTAAATAGCTTAAGTTTCGTAATTGTAAAGAAGCTTAAATTGATTATAGAACAAGGATTAACGATTTATGATTTTAGAAGTAGATAAATCAAATATCTCAAATCGGTGTTCCTTGTTCTTAAATCAAAAAGAAAATGAATAAAATAAGGAATCAAATTGAATATCGAACAAAGATTAACTAAAAAAAATTTGAGAAGTGTAACTTGAGATGGATAAATTTGATTTAGAAGAGCGATTGATTGAATTTTCAGTGTTGATAATTGAAATTGTAAAAGAAATGCCAATTACAAAAGCAGGAAATCATTTAGCTGGTCAATTAGTTCGCTCAGGCACATCTCCAGCACTAAATTATGGTGAAGCACAAAGTGGAGAATCAAGAAAAGATTTTATCCATAAAATGAAAGTTGTTTTAAAAGAATTGCGGGAAACATTTGTTTGCTTGAAAATAATTCATAAAGCAAAGTTGTATAAAACGGAAGCGAAAATAGAAAGTGCAAAAAAAGAGAATAATGAATTGATCTCGATTTTTGTTAAAAGCATCGATACTGCGCAAAAAAATCTAAATAATGAAAAAAATAGATTATAATATCGAATAATGATTAACGATTTGAGATTTAGGAAGATGGTAAAATCTGCAATCAGCAATCTGCAATCTAAAATCTTCAATCGGTGTTCGGCATTCTTAAATAAGAAAGTTTAATTAAATAAAGATCAAAATTATATAAAAGCACAAAGATTATGATAGGATGTCATGGCTTTGTGCTTTTTCTCTTTGAATATGAAAAAAAGAATCATTCAAATAAGTTTCCTGATTATACTTCTTGTAGTTATCTATGTGAGAATCTCACATGAAAAGAGTAAACCTCTCAAGGAAACCCACCTTGCACTTGGCACCTTTGTTACCATTGATATTCAGGAAAAAAATAAACAAAATAGAGAAATTATTGATTCTGTGTTTTCACTTATTCAAAATTACGAAAAGCAGTTCTCATTAACTTATCCGGAAAGTGAAACTAACAGAATAAATAATAGTGAAAATTCGATTCGCATTTCTGAAGATATGCAGGACATACTAAGAATTTCAAAACAGATCAGCAATGAAACCAAAGGTGCTTTTGATATTACGATAGGTAAGATCATTCAGATGTACGATTTTGTTGATGAGATCATTCCCACTCAAGCTGAGATAGATTCTGCACTTGTTTTTGTTGGTTTTGAAAATATCGATTGCAAAGATGATAAATTGTATAAAAAAGATCAAAGAGTTTTCATCGATCTCGGAGGAATTGCAAAGGGTTTCATTGTTGACAAAGCTGTTACTTATTTGAAACAGAAAGGCATTACTCAAGCGGTAATAAATGCAGGAGGAGATCTTTTTGTTATGCGAAATCCCGAAACCGATGTCTGGAAAATCGGCATTCAGCATCCAAGAAATCCGTCAGCCCTGTTTGGTTCGGTCGAGGTACAAGACATGGCAGTAGTTACATCAGGAGATTATGAACAATTCTTCACGAAAGATGGAAAACGCATTCATCACATCATAGATCCACAAACCGGATTTCCTTCATACAAATCTGTGAGTGTTACGGTCATAGCGCCAAATACAACAATTGCAGATGCATTATGTACTGCGATTTTTGTTATGGGACCCGAAAAGGGGATCAAACTTGTAAATCTCAAAGAAGCAATAGATGCCCTTATTATTTTTGAGAAAAATAGGGAACTTTGCTATGTTATTTCAAAAAATTTTGACAAATATTACTTCACTCTCATAGATTCCACTGCAAAGTTTAGTAAGGATTTGCAATGAAACTTAATGATATTCAGAATCAAAAAGACACAAGGAAAATTCCGATCAACAAAGTCGGTGTCAAAGGACTGCAATATCCAATCGTTCTACAAGATAGGATAAACGGAACGCAGAATTCTGTGGCAGACATCAATATGTACGTCGAGCTTCCTCATAATTTTCGTGGCACACATATGAGCAGATTTATCGAGATCCTTCATCATTACCATAGAGATATAATAATTGATAATCTTGAAAAACTTCTTGCAGAGATGAAACAAAAACTCGATGCTGATGTTGCTTATCTTGAAATGGAATTTCCGTACTTTATCAAAAAAGCAGCTCCGGTAACAAAAGAGGAATCACTCTCTTCTTATCAATGTGGTTTCAAGACCAGTTTGAGCGATGAGTTCGTCCTAGAAATGTTTGCAAAAGTGCCGGTGCTCTCATTGTGTCCCTGCTCAAAAGAGATAAGCGAATTCGGTGCTCATAATCAGCGGGCATATATAACAGTTGGGATTGTATATAAAGATTTTGTTTGGCTTGAGGAATTGATAGAGGTCATCGAAAATGCTGCTAGCAGCCAGGTGTATTCACTTCTCAAAAGACCTGACGAGAAATATGTAACAGAGAAAAGCTATGATAATCCCAAATTCGTAGAAGACATTGCGCGAGATATAGCGATTGCTCTGAAAAACGATTCAAGGATATCGAAATTCTCTATCGAAGCAGAAAGCATTGAGTCCATACATAACCACAATGCTTATGCAATGATCAAAAGTTCATAGAGGTATAATATGACAAATAGAAACGATATTATTAAATTCTGTAATGAATATTTAAAAGCAGATACTTTCAACGATTATTGTTACAATGGACTTCAGATCGAAGGCAGAGAAGATATTTCAAAGATCGTGACCGGCGTGAGTCTTTCCAAACAATTCATTAAAAAAGCAATTGATGAAAAAGCAGATATGATCATTGTTCATCACGGATTGTTCAAGAATCAGTTAGGCGATCCGCCGCGTATAATCGGGATTTTCAGAGACAGGATAAAGCTGTTGCTGGAGCATAACATCAATCTTTGCGGTTACCATCTTCCTCTTGATGCTCATCCGGAAATAGGCAATAATATAAGTCTTGCACGTTTATTGGAACTTCAGGATATTGAGTGTTTGAATTCTCCCTTTTACGGAGATATAGGATATGTTGGAGATGTGAAAGATCAAATTACATTTGCGGAGTTCATTAAACTTATTGATAATAAGTTAGATACACATTCTTATATTATCGCAGCAGGTCATGAATTTGTGAAAAAAGTCGGCATCATATCGGGAGGTAGTTCTGTAGAATATTCTTCCGCCTTTGAAAAAGGAGCTGATACTTTTATTTCGGGAGATATAAAAGAAAATGTTGTTCGTGAAGTCGAAGAGATCGGCATGAACTTCATAAATGCCGGACATTATAATACAGAGAAGCTCGGAGTACAAAACCTTGGCAAGCTTGTATCAGAGACATTCAACATTAATACAAAATTTGTTGATATTCCATGCAAAATATAATTTTCTATACATTATTGACAGAAAATATTATATATATAAATATTGATTATTCACAATAAGGAGATAACATGATCGGTGGTACTTCAAAGAAAAAACTCTTGGAAGATCTCGAACAGAAGAATAAACGTATCAAAGAACTCGAGATCATGGAGAGTAAATATCAACAGACCCGTAGTAATTTACTCCAGATCGCTCGAAATCTCAACCAGAGAGTCAGTGAAGTTAAATGCTTGTACAGCATAACGAGTCTTGTAGAAAAGCCCAATATAACTATAGAAGGAATTATAAAAGGAACCATTGAACAGGTTCCCAAAGCATGGCAGTTCCCTGAGATCACTTGCGCAAAAGTTACATGGGGCGAAAAGGAATTTCAAACTGAAAATTATCATTCACCAGCTTCTTATCTGAAAAGTGATATGAAAGTATATGGGGAATCCGTTGGAACTATCGAGGTTGGTTACCTTGAAAAGAAACCTGATCTTTTTGAGGGACCATTTACAAAAGATGAACGAGAATTGCTTAACTCGGTGACAAAACAACTGTGTCGAATTATCGAACAGAAACAATCTGAAGATGGTCTGATCCGATTGAAAAAAGCGATAGAGACTATGCGGCTTGGTGTGACGATTACTGATCAGGAAAGAAATATTGTGTACTCAAATCCTGCTGACGCAAAAATGCACGGATATGATGTGAATGATCTTATTGGAAAAGACGTGCGCATCTTCTCTCCAAAAGAATACATTTCTCCTATTGATGAGATAGATAAATGGAAGGGTATGACGAGAGAAAGCGTCAATGTACGTAAGGACGGTTCATCTTTTCCAGTACGCCTTATCTCTGATGTGGTAAAGAACAATGAAGGTGAGACAGTTGGTTTCGTGACGATATCAGAAGATCTTACTGAACGAATGAGTGCCGAGCACGCAAAGAAAGCATTTGAAACCATGCGTCTCGGTGTAACTCTTACAGATACCGACAGACGAATTATATATACAAATCCCGCAGATGCCGGTATGCATGGTTATGAAGTAAACGAGCTTATTGGAAAGGATGTAAGAATTTTTTCACCACCGGATCTTCATAAATACACCACAAAGAGCGAAATTACGAAATGGAAGGGGAAAGTACGTGAAAGTATCAACCTGCGTAAGGATGGTTCATTGTTCGCAGTACGTCTTATTACTGATGTTGTGAAAAACATGCGTGGTGAAACCATTGCTTTTGTAACCATTTCTGAAGATATCTCTGATAGAGTTACCATACATGAAGTTGATACTGAAAATGAAAGTAAAAAGAAGATTGATTTCGGAGAAGGTGAAAATACTCAAGAAAAAATAGTATAGAATTTTACAATAAAATATCTTATGAACCTCTCGTTATGAGAGCCCCTTTTTTATTCAATAACTTCTAAGAGCGAAGCTTTATGTTTCAGACTCTCCTCACCGGACAACCATTCAACTACTCCATGATAAAGTGCTTTTTTCCAAGAACCATGCAAGGGATTTGGTAGTATGATGAATTTTCTTCCCCATTCTGCTTGAACAGAATCTGTAAGATTTTTCCTCTCTTCAATTGATCCTCTATAATAACCACCCAGAAAATCAACAGAGTTATCACCAATATAGAGAATTACAGCATAATCCTCATTTACTTTATCCCGTCTTCCTTGCTTTGTATGATCCGTTCCTCTCATTAGTAAATTCTCTCTATAAGCTTGAGGAAGATCAAGATCAAGTATTTGCTGAAGGGTGATTTCAGTACATTCATCTCGCCGGTTTGTTACATAGAAGATAGTGTACCCTTCTTCATCAATAAATTCCAAGAACTCACCCGCTCCCGGAATAAGTGTTGCGTCACCTGAAGCGATCCATTCATAGAATTCTTTGGGATATTCCTGTTCTCTGATAACTCCTGTGGCATTGAATTTTGCATTAAAGATCACAGTTTCATCAAGATCAATTATGACAGCTCTTGGCTTAACCCACTCTTTAGTAAGATCCATATTAATTCTGTCTCTTGCTACATTAAATGCCTGATAACAAAGCGCTCTGTATTCTGATGAGGTCTGCTGCCAAAGCGCAGCCATAAGATTTTCTTTCTCATTAAGCCCCTCGTCAGTTGCAAATGCGTAATGGGGGAATGAGCTCAATAGAAAAAAAACAATCATCGCGAAAATTAGATTTTTTCTCATTGGTTTCCTTTTCTGGTTTTAAAACCATTTCCGTTTTATAAATATTATTACACCGACCAATGCCAGCAACACTGATGCTACCATTAATATCACAAATGCATGTGTAGAACGAGCAAAGGGAAGTGCAACGTTCATCCCGTAAATACTCGAAACCAGGGTAGGCAGCATGAGTATGATCGTAACCGAAGTAAGAAATTTCATGACTTTATTCAGATTGTTGGAGATCATTGAAGAAAAAGCTTCCATAGTACTTCTAAGAATGTTCGTATGGATCGATGTCATTTCAATTGCTTGTTTGTTATCAATTATCATGTCTTCCAGCAGATCGGTATCCTCTTCAAATTTAGTGAATGTGCTCACGCGGGACAGCTTCTCCATTACAGATTCGTTTGATCTTAAGGATGTGGCAAAATAAACCAAACTTTTCTGCAAGTCCAGCAGATCCATAAGCCGTTCATTATTCATTGAGTCTTCGAGCTGATCTTCAATAGTATTGGACATTTTATTGATTCTTTTGAGATAATTTAAGTAAACAGTTGCTGTTCGCGATAATATCTGAAGTATCAAGCGATTTCTTTTCGCAGTCGAGAAATTTTTCACTCGTTCTTTCACAAAGTTTTGAAGTACATCATCATCCTTTGAAGAAACTGTAATGATGCATTTCTCTGTTAAAATGATACCAAGAGGTAGGGTAATGAATTGGATAGCAGCTTCTTCGTCATCTTCGAAGTAGGGAGTCTGAATAATGATGAGTCTCTTACCATCTTCGAGCTCCATTCGGGGACTCTCGTTTTCATCGAGCGGGTCTTCGATAAAATCCTTTGGAATATCAAAGGTTGTAGTAATAAGCTCGATCTCTTCCTGAGATGGAGATACAAGATATACCCAGATATTTTCTTCGAGAAGATCGTATTGGTCTTTCTCAATAAATTTTCCATCTGTTGTTTTAAACACTTTTATCATATTGACCTGCCAAAAATTAGGTTACGAAGAAATCAGAATGGGTGGATTTAGTTGTCAAGGAAATGAGATGTGGTCGTAAAACCAAGACAGTTTTCTTGACTATTAAAAAGTGACTAAATTTTTAGTGAATATAGCACTCATAAGATAAATAATAGCTGTCGAGGATAAATGAACCCTGAAATCTCAGAAGAACTCATCGAAGAACACGGTCTTTCAAAGGAAGAATACAAGCGTATTTTATCAATATTAGGAAGAGATCCAACGATCACTGAGCTGGGTATTTTTTCTGTAATGTGGTCGGAACATGCTAGTTATAAGAACTCGATATTACAAATAAAAACCCTTCCTCGTTCCGGAGAATGCCTTCTCAAAGATGCAGGTGAAGAAAATGCAGGTGTTGTCGATATTGGGGATGGACTTGCAGTTGCCTTCAAGATCGAGAGCCACAATCATCCCTCTGCATTGGAACCCTATCAGGGCGCTGCAACAGGTGTTGGCGGAATTCTGAGAGATGTTTTCACAATGGGCGCCCGACCAATAGCTTCTTTGAATTCACTTCGTTTTGGCTCTCTCGATAATCCCCACGTAAAGCATTTGCTCAAAGGTGTAGTGAAGGGCATTGCGGATTACGGCAACTGCATGGGAATTCCTACAGTAGCTGGAGAAATTTATTTCGATGACAGCTATGAAGGAAATCCGCTTGTAAATGCAATGACGGTCGGGATTCTTAAGCATGAAAATATTGCTACTGCTGCTGCCCTTGGTGTAGGAAATTATGTGCTGTATGTTGGCTCGTCCACAGGCAGGGATGGCATTCACGGAGCTACCTTTGCTTCAGTAGAACTTACTGAAGAATCCGCAGAAAAAAGAACTTCTGTGCAAGTAGGGGATCCGTTCATGGAAAAATTGCTTCTCGAAGCTACCCTCGATGTAATCAAACAAGATCTCGTTGTGGGTATTCAGGATATGGGAGCTGCGGGACTTACCTGCTCATCTGCAGAGATGGCTGCAAAAGCAGGAACCGGTGTTGATATAGATGTTTCTCTCGTACCAAAAAGAGAAAAGGGAATGACTCCATACGAGGTCATGCTATCGGAATCACAAGAACGTATGCTGCTGGTTATCGATCCGAAAAATTTCGAAAGAGTTCAGGAAATCTATGAAAAATGGGACTTGCATGTCATAAAGATAGGCGAGGTAACAGAGGATGGAAAATTGCGAGTCAGAGAAAACGGAATTGTTGTTGCAGACATTCCTGCTCAAACTCTTGTTCTTGGCGGAGAAGCACCTGTATATGAGAGGGAAACTCAATATCCATCATATCTTGAGAAAGCGCATTCCTTTGATGAAAAAAGTATAAGTGAGCCAAAAGATTATACTCAAACACTTAAAAAATTACTCTCTTCTCCAAACATTGCCAGTAAGAATTATGTATATACACAGTATGACCACATGGTGAGAATAAACTCAGTTATCGAGCCCGGTTCGGATGCAGCGGTTGTAAGAATAAAAGGCACGGACAAGGCGCTTGCAATGACAACTGATTGCAATGGAAAATATTGTTATCTCGATCCCTATGAAGGCACAAAGGGCGCTGTTGCAGAAGCAGCAAGAAATATTGTTTGTTCAGGTGGAAAACCTCTTGCCATTACGAATTGTCTTAACTTTGGAAATCCTTATAAAAAAGAAGTTTACTGGACATTTTCAGAATGCATCCGCGGTATGGGAGATGCCTGCAGATTCTTCAAAACTCCTGTAACCGGAGGCAATGTTAGCTTTTATAATGAAACTGTAAAAAGTGCAGTATATCCTACTCCAACGATCGGCATGATAGGACTCCTGGAAGATGTCAGGTTTGCCACAACACAATATTTTAAAGATATTGGTGATGTGATCATTTTATTAGGAAAACCGAGTGATACAATTGGTGGCTCAGAATATCTCGCAGTTGAACATAACACAATTACTGGGCATGCACCCAAAGTCGATCTGGAGTTTGAGCAAAATATCCAAAATATTTGTTTTGATGCTATTCATGAAGGTTTCATTAAATCTGCACATGATTGCTCGGAAGGCGGTCTTGCAACAGCTTTAGCAGAATCCTGCTTTAATCCCAAAGGATTGCTCGGTGCCCATATTGAGATGGAATTTATATATCGTCCTGACATCGAACTTTTCGGTGAAACTCATTCAAGAATTATTGTATCTATTGAAGAAAACGACATCCCTTCACTCATCAAAATAATAAAAAATTATAACTGTCCTTATCAGATACTTGGAAAAGTTACCAATCAAAAGTTCCAAATAAATGAACTTATCTCGTGCAACATCAATGAGTTGTACGATCTTTGGTATAATGCAATTCAGAGAAAAATGGAAACAGTGTCATGATACCATACCCGGAAATTAACCCGTCACTTGCTACCATACCCGAATTTTCAATTGGATCTCTTGCCATTGGACCTTTCGAGATAAGATGGTACGCTCTGATGTACATTATTTCCTTTGTTATTGGCTATTTCCTTCTTAAGAAACTCTACAAGGAACGTGATGTCCATATAAAGAAAGCACACTTTGAAAACCTATTCTTTTACCTCATACTTGGAGTCATAATAGGTGGGCGGCTTGGTTACATGCTTTTTTATAATTTCCAAGAAATATTCCGAAATCCGCTTGAGATTTTCGCAGTATGGCATGGGGGAATGTCTTTCCACGGAGGATTGATCGCAGCGATATTTTTCGGATACTTATTTTGTAGAAAATATCATTATGACTTTTATAAATTAGCAGATCCGACTGTAGTGGTTGCACCAATCGGACTCGCGCTCGGAAGACTTGGAAATTTCATCAATGCAGAGCTTTACGGAAGAGCAACAGATCTTCCTTGGGGTATGCTTTTCCCGGGAGAACAGGTTGCACGACATCCCTCTCAACTTTATGAATTATTCCTCGAAGGCATTTTGCTTTTCGTCATACTGTTTATCCTTATAAAAAAGAATGTGCGAAAAGGTTTTGTGTTCTGGAGCTTCATCTTTTTATATGGACTTTTCAGATTTCTTGTTGAATTTGTTCGTGAACCCGATGCTCATCTTGGGCATCTTATTGGCTTCATGACAATGGGACAGATCCTCAGCTTGCTTATGATGATCGCAGGAATAATCGGCTATATCTCCATTTTTAGGAAAAACCGAGTACCAAAGATCGATGAGAATGAAGAAAATAATGGCTATTTGAAGAATTAACTGGATAAGTTGAAAAAAATAACCAATATCCAACACGGAATATCCAATGATGAACGAAAAATAAATGAGCAAAAAAAAAGAGAATAGAGAAAATAATCAGAAGAAGTTCGATTTACAGGAACGTTTTATTGATTATGCGGTTAGAATTATTAATGTTTCTGAACAATTGCCCGAAACAAAAGCAGGTAAACATGTTTCATTTCAATTGCTGAGAAGTGGCACTTGCCCAGCTGGCGGACACAGCGAAAAAGAAAAATGAGAAATAGAAACCAAAATCTTTCCGCCGACACTGAACCATATCTTAATAAAATGGACATTGGATATTCCGTGTTGGATATTGGATATTCAAATTTTAAGTTTATTGATCCACTTAAAAATATTAAGGAATAAATGATTAAATATATTATTGGAATTATAGCCATGCTTGCCCTCCTCAGTTGCAGTTCTGTGCAAACAGGCAAGTACAATACCTTTGAAATTCAAAATAAGATCATTGAAAATCTTAGTTTTTTGAAGGGGTGCAAAGCAGATGGCATTGCAAATATCAACTATAACGACTTTGAGATCAAAACAAATTTCTTATTAAGGAAAAAGGATTTAAAAGTGAGAATCGATCTATTTTCCGGTGGCATACTCGGTCTTTCACCTGCACCTAAAGCTCTGATCGTTCTACGTGATAATTTTGTGAATGTCTTCATTCCTGATCAAAAACGGTTCACAATAACCCGTATAATACCTGCTGATTCACTCGTAAATGTGCAGGGAATTGTTGGTAATTACGGTGTTGTTGAAAACTTTGGCTATTATATGACCTCACCATTCAATGGTGTATATTATATCTTCGATAAGAAATTCCATCTTGAAGTTATCCACATACGTGATATTTGTATTCAGTTTGCCAAGTACAAGAAAAATCTGCCGTATCACATTACTGTACTAAAAGATAAAAATGAGATACTCACACTTGAAATAGATAAATGGGATTTTCCGCACTATACAGATGATATCTTTGATTTTGAAGTACCTGCAAATGTGCAGATCGAAGCAAACGAGCTCGATCTCACAAAACCGATAGAAATAATCGAGGAAGAATAGAGGAACTATGATCGCACGATATACGTTGCCTGAAATGGCTCATTTATGGAGTCTTGAAAACAAGTTTAAAACCTGGTTGAGTGTTGAGATTGCTGCAGCAGAAGCAATGAACCAACTTGATTTAGTACCTGATCCAGATCTTAAAAACATTCAGCAAAAGGCACAATTCAAAGTATCTGAAATCGATGAAATTGAAAGCACAGTTCATCATGATGTTATCGCATTTCTAACGAATGTAGCACAATATGTGGGACCTTCGGCTCGCTATATTCATCTTGGTATGACGTCTTCTGACGTGATCGATACAGCAAACTCGATATTGATGAAGCAGGCAGGAGAGATAATTCTAACCTCACTAAAAGAATGTATGCAGTTGCTCAAGAAAAGCGCTTACAAATATAAGGATACATTATGTATTGGACGTTCTCATGGTATTCATGCAGAGCCGATAACCTTCGGGCTGAAACTCGCACTCTGGTATGATGAAATGCACCGAAATCTCATTCGCTGGCAAAGAGCAATCGAAACTATCTCTGTAGGACAGATATCCGGAGCAGTCGGCAATTACGCACATCTTCCAATTGAAGTGGAAACCTATGTATGCAAAAAGCTTGGACTGAAACCGGTTAATATTTCCACGCAAGTCATACAGAGAGACCGCTATGCAGAATATCTTTCATCTATTGCAATAATAGGAAGTACCCTCGAAAAGATCGCTTTGGAAATCCGTCATCTGCAGCGCACAGAAGTACACGAAGTTGAGGAAAATTTCTCAAAAGATCAAAAGGGTTCATCTGCTATGCCTCATAAGAAAAATCCAATTATTGCTGAGCGTATTTGCGGTCTCGCACGCATTTTGAGAAGCAATGCGATGACTGCTTTTGAAAACAATGCGCTCTGGCATGAACGGGATATAAGCCATTCTTCAGCAGAAAGAATAATAATTCCTGATTCTACTTCATTAATTCATTATATGCTCGTCAAATCAACGGAGCTTGTTCGGAATCTTGTGGTATTCTCCGAAAAAATGATAGAAAATGTCGATCTTACAAATGGGCTGATATATAGTCAGTCAGTGCTACTCGCCCTTGCAAAGAAAGGTATTGCACGGGAAAAAGCATACGAGATCGTACAGAAAGCTGCCATGGAATGCTGGCAAAGCAAAGAAAATTTTCAGGATATTTTGAAACGAAATGAGGAATTTACCTCCATATTAAATGAGAATGAAATCAATTCCCTGTTCAGTTTAGATAAATTTACAAAAAATGTCGATCCGATTTTTTCTAGAGTTTTTGGTATTTAGAAGAAATATTATGAACCGCGAAATAAACAAGAAATTAATAAATACTATTTTTCGTGATTTTCGTGGTTAAAATGAATTATTTAGGAGCAAATGTGCGAAAAGCAACAATATACGTTACGCTAAAACCTCAAGTCCTCGATCCGCAAGGCAAAGTGATAATGAACGTCTTGCATACACTCGGTTATGACAATGTCTCAGAAGTTCGTGCAAGCAAAATGTTCGAAGTTACTCTCGATGTAAAAAATGATGCTGATATCAAGCAGGAAATAGAGGAAATATGCGACAAAGTTCTGGCAAATCCGAATATTGAAACCTATTATTACAAAATTCATGACGAATAATGTAATCAGTTGCCAATTAGGAAATTAGAGAAAATATATGAAGTATAACATAATAATTTTTCCGGGCTCAAATTGTGACTATGATGCATATTTTGTGACGAAAAATCTCATGGGTGCTGAAGTGGAATATGTATGGCATAAAGACACTTCTTTGAAGGATCCCGATTGCGTGATCATACCTGGAGGTTTTTCTTATGGAGATTACCTTCGTGCCGGTGCAATTGCAAAGTTCAGTCCTATTATGAAAGAAGTAATTGATTTTGCGAATAAAGGTGGACTGGTCATCGGAATTTGCAACGGGTTTCAGGTGCTTACGGAAACCAAGCTGCTTCCGGGCACGCTCTTGCAAAATAAGTCATTGCTCTTCATCTGTAAGCATCAATATGTAAAAATAGTAAACAATACAACTCCTTTTACGCACATAATCGAAAAAGATCGGGTGCTGGATATTCCAATCGCTCATAATGAAGGAAATTTCTTTATTGATGAGGATGGATTGAAATCTTTACAGGATAATCAGCAGATCGTTTTCCAATACTGTGATAAAGAAGGGCATATCAATGACAATACAAATCCAAACGGTTCCATGCTTAACATTGCAGGTATTATGAATAAAAAAGGCAATGTACTAGGTATGATGCCGCATCCCGAACGCACTTCCGATCCGATCTGCGGTGTTACAGATGGTCAGCAGATTTTCCTCTCTATTAAAAGATTTATTGAGAAATGAACATCCTGAACTCCCTAACCAATCTTTTTTATCCTCAGCATTGTTTTTCCTGCAATGAACGAATTGATGATTCTGCAATTCTTTGTGAGAAATGCTCTGACGAACTTGTCGGTTTAAAAGAAAACTCATGTGTGTTTTGTAACAAAAATACCGTGAACAGCTTTATCTGTGAAGAATGCAAACAGGAATATCCTTTTGACGAAGTTGTGAGCGCATATACTTTCAACCTTCCATTGCAAAGATTGATCCATCATTTCAAATATAATGAATTCAAAAAGATCGGTACTTTTCTTGGATATAAACTTGCTGAGATCATCTCAACCTATTCATTTATTTCCGACATTGATTATATCATCTCAGTTCCGCTTCATAAAACAAAGAAAAGATTTCGTGGATTCAATCAATCTGAAATAATTGCTAAAGCATTATCAGTGAAATTAAACATCCCAATTCTAAAAAATGTGCTGAAAAGAAAGAAATTTACACAGACACAAACAAAGTTAAAAAAGCACGAACGCGAAAAAAATGTTGCTAATGCATTTCAGGTAAAAAATTTTGGTACTATTAAAAATAAATCTTTATTATTAGTTGACGATGTTTTGACAACTGGCTCAACAATGAAATCAATAGCACTTTTATTGAAGGAGAATCTTGCGAAGCATATTTATGTATGCACATTGGCGCGAGCATAAAGTATGATAGATATAATTGTAGAAGTTTCGAAAGACGATGCCCATGAATTAATGGATCGGACTGCTAAGTTCATTGCCGAAAGACGAATGGGATCTGCTGCGATTCTGCTTATAGAATCACTCAAACCATTGAACTTTATTGCGAGCCAGATCCTTTATATGATCGCTCCTTTTGCAGAGCTGATCTTTAAGCCCAAAGAATATCAAAAATTTGCATGTTCTCTGGAGGATAGCGATAATGTGAAATATCTTATTAACAAGATTGACGAGATGGATGCGGATTTTCATAAGAAGCTGAAAGCCGAAAAGAAAAAGGCAAAAGAATTGAAGAGAAAGAAAAAAGAATTAAAAAATAAATTGAAATAAATCGGAGGAAATATGGCAAAAGAGCTACGTTCAATATTGGCTACTGACTGTGGTAGTACAACAACGAAAGCCATATTAATTAAAAAGGTTGAAGATGAGTATCGTCTCGTCGTGCGAGGTGAAGCTCCTACGACAGTGGAAGCACCCTTTGATGATGTAACAAAAGGTGTGTTGAATGCTGTTGAAGAGGTTGAAGATCTCGTTCACATTCGAGGTGAAAAAGACAGATCTATCATCAAGAATGAAACGATCGAAGTACCACAGAATGGCGAGAAAGGTGTCGATGCTTATGTTTCGACCAGCAGTGCAGGCGGTGGACTTCAGATGATGGTTGCCGGTGTGGTGAAAAGCATGACCGGTGAAAGCGCAGAGCGTGCAGCTCTCGGTGCAGGTGCTATTGTGATGGACGTGCTTGCAAGTAATGATAAACGTCTCCCACATCAAAGGATCGAAAGAATACGCCATCTCCGACCGGATATGATACTTCTGTCCGGAGGAATCGATGGGGGAACGACCAAGCATGTGGTTGAGCTCGCAGAGATCATTGCTGCAGCAGACCCAAAACCACGCCTTGGCTCAGAATATAAACTGCCTGTGATATATGCAGGAAATAAAGACGCACGTGAGGCAGTGAAAAAGACACTGGGCAATAAAGTCGATCTTATCATAACAGATAACATACGTCCTGTTCTTGAAAGAGAAAATCTCGGTCCTGCACGTGATAAGATCCATGACCTTTTTATGGAACATGTGATGGCTCAAGCACCAGGATATAAGAAACTGATGTCTTGGACTGTGGCAAAAACCGAAGATGGCAAACTTGAAGCAGTCCCAATCATGCCTACCCCCGCAGCTGTCGGAAATATTATGCAGACCATTGCACGACTTGAAAATATCGAAGTTGTAGGTGTGGATATCGGCGGAGCAACAACTGATATATTCTCGGTCTTTACAGAAGATCGGGTCTTCAACAGGACGGTAAGTGCTAACCTAGGAATGAGTTACAGTATTTCCAATGTGCTTGCTTCGACAGGTATCAAGAACATTTTGCGCTGGGTTCCTTTCGATATTCCGGAAACTCAACTACGCAATATGATCAAAAATAAGATGATCAGACCTACTACGGTCCCTTTCCTTGCTGAAGAATTAATACTTGAACAAGCGATTGCAAAAGAAGCCCTTCGCCTTGCCTTCGAACAGCATAAAGAATTTGCCGTCACTCTCAAAGGAACTCAAAGAGAAAGAGAAATTTCCGAAGCATTTTCACAATCAACATCAGGCGAAAGCATTGTAAATATGATGACACTCGATATATTGGTTGGGAGTGGTGGTGTGCTTTCTCATGCTCCACGCAGAAACCAGGTTGCAATGATGCTGATCGATGCATTCCTTCCTGAAGGTATCACACGCTTTGCTGTTGATAGCATATTCATGATGCCCCAGCTTGGTGTCCTGTCAACGATAAGCGAAAAGGCAGCAACAGAAGTTTTTGAAAAAGACTGTCTTATTCATCTTGGAACATGTATTGCACCAAAAGGAAAATATAAAGCAGGCAAAACTGCACTCAGTGTAAAGATCGAATTGCCAAACGGAGAGATATTCGAAGAGAATATACCATTTGGAGAGATGATCAAACTGAATCTTGGTGTTGATGAGAAAGCAAAAGCGACTTTGAAACCCATGAGCGGACTCGATCTTGGCATGGGTAAGAATAATGAAATTGAGACCACGATCTCCGGCGGAGTTGTTGGTATTGTTATTGATACACGCGGAAGAGTACCTTATTTTGATGAGAAATTGAACAAAGAAACAATGACTGCTCATATTCCAGAAGATAATGCAGCACGCGTACAATCGTTAAAAAAGTGGATGATGGCTCTGGAAGTCTATCCCAAAAATTGGTTATCATAGGAGGTTCACATGGCACAAGCATATACTCCCGGATTAACAATAACAAAAAGCATCATACTGAGAAAAGACAGGATTCTTCCTCTCAAAGGTGAAGTTGTGGTAAAAGTAGGAGATAAGGTCACCGCAGATGACAATGTCGCAAAAACCGACTTGCCGGGTGACGTTATTCCAATTAATATAGGAAATAAACTCGGTCTTCCACCTTCTGATGTGCTGTCTAAAATGCTGAAAAAAGAAGGCGAGAAGATCAAAAAAGATGAGCCGCTTGCAATGAACCAGAGTTTCTTCGGTGTGTTCAAGAATATTATTAAATCACCAATAACCGGCACTATCGAGAATATCTCAAGCATTACAGGACAGGTTCTTCTTCGTGAGCCACCGGTTCCAATAACCGTGAAAGCTTTTATTGATGGTGTGGTCAGCAAAGTATATGAAAATGAAGGTGTTGAGATCGAAAACAAATCTGCATATATTCAGGGAATTTTCGGTATTGGCGGTGAGATAACCGGTGAAATAAAAGTAATTGTCGATGCTCCCGATGCAGAACTTATGCCTGAGCAGATCGATAATTCATGTAAGGATAAGATCATTGTTGGTGGAAATATTGTACGTTTACCAGCGATCAAAAAAGCAATACAGGTCAATGCAAAAGGTATTGTTGTAGGTGGTATCGATGACCAGGATCTTAAGGATTTGCTTGGTTATGATATCGGTGTCGCAATCACCGGACATGAAGAGATCGGGCTGACAATTGTTCTTACGGAAGGTTTCGGACCAATTAAAATGGCTAAAAAAACCTTTGAAATATTAAAGGAATTTGAGGGCTATAAAGCTTCTATGCATGGAAAAACACAGATCCGAGCCGGCGTGATGAGACCCGAGATCATCATTCCAATTCCCTTTAAGGAAGAGGAGCTCAAAGCAGGCAAGAAGCAGATACACGGATTGAAAATAGGAAGCACTATCCGAATTATCAGAGAACCTCATTTCGGAGAGATCTGCAAAGTTTCAGCACTTCCGGAAGAGCTTGTAGTTGTTGAATCCGAAACAAAAGTACGAGTACTCAAAGCGAAAATGGAAGATGGAATCGAGGTTACTGTACCTCGAGCAAATGTTGAAGCGATTGAGGACTAATTCAGATTAACATAAAATATTAAAGGGCACCGCTGAGTGCCCTTTTTATTTTTGAAAAAAATAACCTGACTAGGTTTATATTTATATCAATTGGGGTACTATGAGTACTCAAAATAGAAAAAAAATAAACTATTTAATAACGCACTGGGAAAGAGGTGTGATCTATACGCAAAAATATCTTTCAAGATTGGGATATAATAAAGATTTAATAAAGAAATATTTTAAAAACAATTGGATTGAACGAATAGGTAGAGGTGCCTTCATACTTAAAAATGATGATATCGATTGGCTTGGTGGTGTCTATACATTACAAAAACAGCTCAATTTTAATATTAATATCAGCGCAAGAACAGCGCTTGAACTTCAAGGATATGGGCATTATGTATATGTAGGTAAAAATAAACAATATTTATCCGGTCGCCATAATATCCAATTACCTATGTGGTTTAAAAATTATTCATGGGATGTAAAGTATCTTTATAAAACAACAAGCCTTTTTCCTGATAAGTTAGAAACAAGTTTTACTTATATAATACACAAAACATTCAAGGTAAAAATATCTTCACCTGAAAGAGCAATACTCGAAATGCTTCATATAGTTCCTTATGAGCAAAGTTTCGATGAAACTTCAAAGATAATGGAAAACTTAATGACATTGCGTCCTGCCTTGCTTGATCAATTATTAATAAATTGTAATTCGATAAAAGTTAAGAGGATGTTTTTATATCTGGCAGAAAATCTAAATATGCCTTGGTTTGATGAATTATCACTGGAACAAATCTATCTCGGAAAGGGGAAAAGATCCATCGTTAAAAACGGCAGGTATGATCCAAAATATAAAATAACCGTTCCTCAGCTATAATAAAATGTTAGACGGAAAATTCTATCAACAGGCAAAGCTTATTCTCAAAGTATTACCATATCTCTATAAACATGATTGTTTTGCAATAAAGGGTGGAACTGCCATCAATTATTTCTTGCGAGATTTACCAAGATTGTCTGTTGATATTGATATTTGCTATCTGCCGATTAATGGTAGAGATATAGCTTTTCAGAATATAGCAGAACATCTGAGAAGTATTTCAAAACAAATATCTATCATTCATCCTGAATTGAGAATCATTAACAGGAAGACGAAGAACAATATTTTATATGGTTTATTTATCAGTGATGGAAAAGTTGTTATTAAGATAGAATCAAATTTGATCATACGCGGCACTGTTTTTCCTGTAATTAAAAAAGAATTATGTGATGTTGCTCAGACGAAATTTGAACTTACTCAATACGCTCATATTTTATCCCTTGCCGATCTTTTTGGTGGTAAGATCTGTGCTGCACTTGACAGACAGCATCCCAGAGATTTGTTCGATATTCAGATTTTATTAAAAAATGAGGGCATTTCTGATGATACAAGAAAAGCATTTATTGTATATCTAATAAGTCACCATCGACCGATTGCAGAATTGTTGGAACCGAATTTAAAGAATATTGAAGATGTTTTCTATAGTGAGTTTATTGGAATGACCGATACAAATGTTACATCAAAAAATCTATCAGAAACTCTAAGAAGTCTTGTACTAATCTTGAAAAAATCACTTACAAATGAAGAAAGGCTTTTTTTGATTTCTTTTAAGAAAATTCAGCCGGAATGGACTTTATTGGGTTTAGATAATATTGAACATTTACCAGCAGTAAATTGGAAACTTAATAATCTTGCAAGAATGGAGAAGGGAAAACATCAAAAGGCAGTTGATAAATTAAAGAAAGTGTTGAAAATATAATTTATAGCATTCTTAAATCTATATTAAAGGACACCGCTGAGTGCCCTTTTATTTTTGTGATATTTATCTATATCAAAGGACAATTGAAATAATGGCACGCTGATCCACGCAGATTTAATTGATTAACGCTGAT
>JACNJG010000173.1 GCA_014382685.1 Candidatus Cloacimonadota bacterium | reverse complement strand
GGAGTTTGAATGAAAGTTATTCCACTGTTGCTTGCTTTTTTACTTATTTCTACTTTACTTTTTGGACAAACAGTCTGGCAGGATGATGGCATCCCGATACGTCAGGGTGTCAATATCGAATGGTACCGTTCCGGTATAACCCTCGAAGATGGTTCGGTAGTGTATGTATGGTCTGACACACGTAGAGGAGATCGGGATGTATGGGCTCAGCGTGTCGATGTGAATGGAAATCTCTTGTGGGGGGCTGATGCAGTTATGGTGAATGGTGGGATAAACAGACAGGAAGATCCCGTTGTAATTAATACAGAAGACGGTGGCGTTATAGTTGCATGGGTAGACTTCAGAAATGAAGATGCCGGAGATGTTTATGCCCAAAAATTGGACGGAGATGGAAATCTTCTCTGGGATGGATCAGGCGTGCCTTTGTGCCTTGCTTCTGATGTACAGATCTCACTCAACATTGTAAATGATGCAAATCATGGAGCGTATGTTATTTGGCAGGATAGCAGGAATCCGGGCGGAGTAGATATTTACGGCACGCATATTAATTCCGCAGGTTCAATTGTTGCCGGTTGGGATGCTAATGGAAATCCGATCGCTGCACAAAACGGAGATCAAGACGGGCATACTTTCTGGGAAGACGGAACAGGTGGGGCAATCGTTGCATGGCATGACACTCGTGATGCTGCAAATGAAAACCTGTACATGCAGAGAATTGCTTCTGACGGCTCTTTGCTCTGGGATGCAGGCGGAACTCTTTTATGCGGTTCAACAGATACACAAAGCAATGTGAAGATGTGTCCTGATGGAACTGGAAATTTTATATTTACATGGCGAGATAAGCACGATGATCCTGATGGCGATATCATGGCAATGCGCGTTGATATTGATGGAAACTTTCTTTGGGCATCGGATGTTGCAATTTATCAGGGGGCAGGAATACAAAAGAATCCCCGAATTACAGGATCGACCGATACCGGCGCATTTGTAGTATGGGTGGATTATCGTAATGATCCGTACTCTTCAGATATATATGCACAAAAAATCGATATAAACGGAACTATTCTCTGGGATGCAGCAGGATTGCCACTTTGTACTGCTCCAAACGATCAACTCGAACCCCGCCTGACAAACGATCATAATGCCGGATGCTATTTTGTGTGGACAGACGGTCGCGATGGGGGACATCCTCACGAAGATATTTATATGCAGCATGTTGATGATACCGGCTCAATAGATTGGGAAGCCAACGGGAAAATGATATGTGATGCCTATGGCGAACAATTCTCCCCACTTCTTCGCGGTGACGGATCAGGCAAAGTCTATGCTATTTGGGGTGATAACAGAACCGGATCAACCGGTCTCTATTTTCAAATTCTGGATGGAGCAGGAACAGAATATCTTGCAGCGAACGGAGAACTTATCTATTATGGATTATGCGGAGATGCGAAAAATTATTCGCTGTTCAAAGGGATCGATCAATCCCTCATACTATGGGAGGATAGCAGAAGTCCATATACTGGCAATCAATTGTATATGCAAGTTTTGTCAGATGATGGTTCTGTAGAACTTGCTCTGAATGGAGAATCCCTTACAGATCCCACAGGTTATGATCAGGCGCATGTGGATGCAATGTATTCGCTTTCTGCAAACGAATTAATAGCTGTTTGGGAAGAAAACAGAACAGGTTTCAAACAAATTTATGCACAAGCAGTCGATGATCAATGCACACATCTCTGGTCAACTACAGGTCTGGCATTAAGTGATTTCTTTTGCGAACAACAAAACCCTAAAATATCCGTTGTTGAGAATGCGAAATCAATGGAGTATTATGCCGGCTGGTCGGATTATCGTGATTTTATGGACCCGGGTATCTATGGGCAGAAAATTATTGATGGAGTTTTGCAATGGGATGATGAAGGTATTGAGATCGTAAACCGAACAGGTGAAGATAAGCTTACGGACATTGTAGAGATGTACTTCATTTTTCAGAGCGGTTTGTGGGATGATCAGAATATTTATGTGAAACTTATAGATAGCAATGGAAATACTGCTACTGGCTGGCCCAATGATGGCGTTGAAATTTGCACAGCAGCCGGTAATCAGAAAAATGCCACAGGTGTTATTGTTCCCGAAGGATTGCTAATGGTCTGGGAAGACACTCGAGATAGTGTGCTTGCAATATATGGGCAGATAGTAGATAGTGACGGCTCGGTGCTTTGGCAGGATAATGGAGTGCCAATCGCTAATTATGCAAACGATCAATCATCTCCTGCATATATTTATGAAGATGAACTATATGCTGTGTGGGAAGATTTCCGCAATGGATTTGATTATAATATTTTTGGACAAAAAGTTCAAACTTCGAATGGTGATCTTCTTTGGAATCCTGATGCAGTAGCAATTGTTGACGGATCCGGAGATCAGACCGGTCCGGCAATATCGATGATCGATGACAACCTGTGTGTTCCATGGAAAGATTTCCGAAATGGCATGAATGCCGACATTTACGGGCAGAAGGTGTCTTCAGACGGAACTGTGCTCTGGATTACTGATCTTCCAATATGTACTGCTATTAAAAATCAGTCCGGACCACTTACTGTTCCCTTTGATGACAATTATGCCAGCGTTATCTGGCAGGATGCACGATCAAGCGGAAAGGCAGATATCTATAATATCTATGCTCAAAAGATTGAGATCAATGAAGTATCAATTGATGATCCCCATCATGAGAATGATCATATAATCACCCATTATCCAAATCCGATCTCTGGCTCAGTGTATTTTACCTTGAAAGATCTTGCTATTCATTCAAAAAGTACTCTTGAAATATTCAATCTCAAAGGACAGCGAGTTTTTTCACATACCTTTGATGAAGGAGTTATTAGCTTCGAATGGAATACATGTGATATGAATGACAATCCGGTTACAAATGGAGTTTATTTCTATAAATTCAAAAATCAGGACAGGACTTCTACAAGTAAAATACTTATATTGCGATAAATAATGAAAAAATATTGTGTCTTAATCCTGTTAGTTCTGATCGCAGTACCTTTATTCGCACAGGTTGCTCTTCCATCGAGGTATCACACTTATGATGAGATAAAAGCAGAATTGGATTCACTTCAGCTTGTGTATCCCGATCTTGTATTTGTAGATTCTATTGGCGTTACAAAAACAGATTCTCTGCCGATCTGGGCTGTGAAACTATCCGATAATGCCTCCACTGATGAGGATGAACCGGCTGTACTTTATGTGGGGCAGTGCCATGCGGAAGAGGTGCTCGGTGTCGAGATAACCATGTATATGATCAACGAGATCCTGGCGCATTTCTATCAATCCCCTTATGCGATCTGGCTAAGCGAGCTGGAAATATGGTTTATTCCATCTATCAACCCTGAAGGATTGCAGGTCGTGATGGACGGATGGGACACTTCATTCAGAAAAAATAAAAGAGACAACAATTTAAACGGAATCTTCGATTACCAGCCAGGTCCCGGACATGACATTGATGGAGTCGATCTAAATAGAAATTATTCCTACAATTGGGTTCACGGAGATACGCTATATGATCCGGGTGGGGAAGAACGATACGATTATTACCGGGGACCTTATCCCTTCTCTGAGGGGGGCACAGAAGCAGTGAAGCATCTTGCAGAAGAGCAGCATTTCATTTATTCTATAAACTGGCATTCCTCCCGCACCGGAAATTTTTCTGAGAAGGTTTTTTATTCCTGGGAATGGGATGGCATCAAGCGCTCACCGGATTTTGAATTTAATAAAATAATTGGAGAAACTGTTGCAGCTCTTATAGAAACTGAGGATGGCACAGGTAATTATGAACCATCACCATCGCGAGGTCGCAAGGGCAATGCACAGGATTGGTTCTATAAAACTTTTGGAACAATACAGCTACTGATCGAATGCGGAACTGAAAATCTGCAGCCAAACGCAGCACTAGTCGATGATACCTGCGAACGATGCAAACTCGGTGCTTACTGGCTTATGAACAGAGTACTTGGTTATCAGACAGATGCAGCAATGCTGACAGGTCATATCGAGGATGCTCTGACAGGTTTGCCTATTCGGGCTGAAGTGCTCGTGAATGATCATGATGCCGTGTATTTTACTCCAAGAACTTCGGATGAATTGTACGGTCGCTACTGGCGATTGCTCGAACCGGGGACTTATTCAATAACATATAAACAAAAAGGATATCAGGATACAACATTCACAAATGTAACTATTAATAATTCAACGTGGACGATCAAAAATGTTGCACTTGAACCGCTTCAAGAAATAACAGTTACGGGCAGCATTCATAATAACGGCACTCCAATGCAGTGCGATATTATCCTTGATGACGGCTATTTTGCAGATACCTTGTCGTTGAATGGGGATTTTAGCTTTGATTATTATATCGGAAATTATCAGGCAACCTTCATCGCAGAGGGCTATGTTCCTCAGATAATGGAAATTACTATTGAGACCGGTATGTCTGCTCTGGATATTAATTTCCAAGCCGAAATTGTTATTTTCGAGGAAGAATGGGAATCCGGAATGGATGGCTGGAGTGCTCAAGATTATTGGTGCATTTACGAAGAACCTTATGAAGGCAGCTTTTCATTGCGTGATAATGGTGACCGATTTTATCATAACGGAATAGAATCAACTATTAAGACGAATTCATCCATAAATTTGAACGGTGTGAATGATGATATTGCTCTCACATTTTGGCACAAATATCATACGGAATTGGAGTTTGATAGCTGCTATGTGGAGATCTCGTTAAATAATCAAGATTGGTCTGTTCTTGCTGCATTTTCCGGTGTGCAACAGGATTGGCAGCAGGTTATTATTCCTTTACAGGATTGGGTAGATACACACAGCTACCTGTGTTTTCGAATAAAAACCGATTCATATTTAAGTGATCCCGGCTGGCTTATAGATAACATTGCACTTATCTCTTCTCACGGAAATGGTATAGACAATCCTCCAATTCCGCCTGAGTATGTTTTGCACCAGAACAAACCGAATCCTTTTAGAATTATCACTATTTTTTCTTACGAAGTAAAGAATTCACATAAAGAAAAAATCTC
>JACNJG010000083.1 GCA_014382685.1 Candidatus Cloacimonadota bacterium | reverse complement strand
TTTATTCCTGCTGATCCCGCAATCTATGGGAAGCATGCTTCCTATCCGGAATATATTATACAAAAAACAAAATCCGGCTTTCTTTCAGGTTACCATATCGGCTCGATTTTGGTTAGCCCTTTTCAATACGATCCGATAAAGAAAGAACTCACATTCATAACAGAACTCGAAGTTGAAATTACCTATGCAGAGAGCAAAAAGACCGGCATAACGATCGATCAGAGGAGTACAACCGCCCAAGAATTCCTGAACGATCAACTGTCGAATATTGTCTATAATAAAAGCGATATTTATGATCCAGATATTATATTTAAAGAACAAAATGACATTTATGAATATGTGATCATTACAACAGATAATTTCACTGCGGATTTTCAACCTCTTGCAGACTGGAAAACTCAGAAAGGTATAAGCGCTTCAATTGTTTCAACTTCCTATATATATGATAATTATGAGGGTATCGATAATGCAGAAAAGGTGAGAAATTTCATCAAAGATTATTATCAAAATCATGGTACTTTATGGATCTTACTTGGAGGAGATACAAACTTTGTACCTTATAGAGAAGCGTTTGCTTTCGATTGTGAATACGGTCAATATTGGCATAATTTACTGCCATGTGATCTCTATTTTTCCGATCTGGACGGCACATGGGATGACAACGGCAATGAGGTATATGGTGAGCTTGAAGACAACATTGACATGTACCCTGATGTGTTTGTGGGTCGTGCATCCGTAGAAACGAGCGCTGAAGCAGTTGCTTTCGTGGATAAAATCCTCACTTATGAGAAAAATCCACCTGTCGATTATCAATTGGATATGATGTTCCTTGCGTCCGTGCTGTGGAATGACCCGTACACAGACTCCGGCTTAAGCAAAAATCTCATCGATGATGCTTACGTGCCTGAAAGATTCGATCCGATCACAAAATTGTATCAATCCATGGGAAATTTGTATTACGAGGATGTGATGCTCAATCTGAATGGAGGACAGCACATCATAAATCACAATGGGCATGCATGGTACTCTGTAATGGGCATCGGTAGTGACCATCTTTACAACAGCGATATGGACGCGCTTACCAATGCACCGGCGTTTTCCATCTGGTACACGATCGGGTGCTGGCCCGCTGCGTTTGATTACAACTGTATTGCAGAGCATTGGATAAACAATCCTAATGGAGGCGGAGTCGCCTTTATCGGAAATTCCCGCTATGGATGGGGAAGTCCGGGAAATCCTCTATACGGTTATTCCGATATCTTCGATCAGGAATTTTATAAGCAGCTTTTTCAGGAAGAAATCTATAATATTGGATCAACACTTGCGCTGACAAAATCAGTGTATGTACCTTATTCGAGAAATGAAAATGTCTTTCGTTGGTGCGAGTACCAGACAAATTTGCTTGGCGAGCCGGAAATGCCCATCTGGACTGATCTCCCACAGAATCTGCTAGTTAATCATCCCGATAGTATAACAGTTGGAAATTGCGATATGACAGTCACAGTGAAAGACGGTGCGGATCCGCTTCAAAATGCTCTTGTCTGCATCATGCAGGACGATGATGTGTATCAAACTGCCTACACCGACTTGCAGGGAGAGGTGTACTTTTCAGTCTCAACCGGCAACGTGATCGATGACATGCTTGTCACTGTGACCGCTCAGAATTTTCTGCCATACCAGAGCACGATTCAGGTAATCGCAGATCAACCCTATGTAATGATCGATTCGTATGCAACCAATAATTCGATACACGGTTATGTAACACCGGGAACGATTGTTAGCATAGATGCGGGCTTTCATAATTTCGGACAGATGCCGGCAGATAGCATTGAAATAACTCTCTTTTCAGATAGTGATCTCATCACAATGATAGACAGCACTCATTTTATTTCCCACCTTGAACCCAAATCTGCATTATTTGTGGACGATGTCTTTTTGTTCTTTGCAGATAGCTCTCTTGCCAGTGGTACTGTTATTCCAATTGATTATATTATAACCGACAGCTCCGGTTCTGCATGGGATGGTATATTATCGGTTACAGGAGCCCTTCCAAAAATCGAATATATCTATCATGAAGTATGGGATTCTTTGAATGGCAACGGAAATGGTTTACCTGAGTCCAACGAAATAGTACATCCCCATCTTATTGTGAAAAATACCGGACTTGTACCTTCGTTGAACACAATTGTAACCGCTCAAACCGATTGTCCTGATATAACTATTCCTTCCACTTCCTGGTCGATAGGAGATATCTCTGCGAGCCAGTGCGCCGAAGTGATTATTGAATTCAGTATAGATCAAAACTGTACTCCGCCTGTTTTTGCGGATATTGAGCTGACATTTTCAGACAGTCTTGGCTATACATGTGTGGACACCTTCGTTTTTACAATTGGAGAAACAGGATTTTCCGATAATATGGAAGAAGGAGATGACAAATGGACACATTGGGGTACTGACGACCTTTGGCATCTCACAGACCGCAAAGCATTTTCCGGGAACTATAGCTGGTATTGTGGAATTGAAGATTCAATACATTACCCGGACGATGTTCAGGAAGTGCTTGAGTCCATAGCTTTTCCCATTGGAACGAGCCCAACCCTCTCTTTCTGGTGTTGGTATGAATTCACAAATTATGGCGTGGATGGCATTTATGTAGAAGTGTTCGATGGTTCTGAATGGATCACACTGGATTTTATTGGAAGTGGAGGTGCACTGCCCGTCCTCACCACCAAAAATGACTGGCTGGAATATGAGTATGATCTGTCATTCATCCCTGCAGGCACTGAGTCACAGCTGCGGTTCCGGTTTGTCAGCGATGACGAAGATTTTGCTGAAGGAGTGTATATCGATGATGTAAAAGTTTTCACAAATGATTGTCCTGTACACGCAGAATTTATTGCAGACAGATTTTACGGGCAGGAACCTTTTACCGTGCAATTTTATCAACGGGCTTTTGCAGAAACCGGTCCTATCTTAGCATGGGATTGGGATTTCGGAGATGGATATCTCTCGTATCAAACGAACCCCCAACACATATATAATGAGGATGGTTTGAAAACAGTTACGCTCTTAGTTGCCGACCAATTCGGGATCACTTCGACGATAACAAAAGCGAATTATATACATGTACTGCCGGACACATCAAAAACTGTGTATGTAAACCCCGACGGTACAGGAGATTTTACGACCATTTCTGAAGGATTGGATGCACTTAATGCAGGCGATATTCTTCTTCTTGCTGACGGCACTTATACAGGTCCGATGAACACAGACCTGGTGATACCCAAAGACAATATTACAATAAGATCAGAACATGGATCCTCGTACTGCTGCATTGACGGAGAACATTCCGGCACCGGCTTTATGCTCGGTTTCCATGAAAATATCCTTATTGAAGGTATCGCATTTGAGAACTTCGATAACAGCGGTTATGGTGGAGCGATAAGTGCAAACGGTTCTTTCACGATAAATAACTGCATCTTCTACAACTGTACTTCATCTTATGACGGCGGTGCAATATGGAGTGTGAACAGTGCGGAGGTGTCAATTCAAAACTCTATATTCGAGGACTGCAATGCTGATGAAGGCGGCGCCCTCTTCGCTGAATTTATTGGTGATCTTGTTCTGGATAATGCTATATTTGTGAATTGCGAGAGCAACGAGTTTTCAGGAGGTGCTGCATATCTGAAAGATATTTCTTTCATCGAAGTAAGCGGATGTATCTTCGATGTCTGCGAAGTGCTCACTGTCGGCGAAGGTGGTGCTATGCTATTCACAGAAGTTGATACGATAAGGGTGAAAAATTCTTCATTCAGCAATTGCGCTGCAGCATCAAGCGGTGGAGGACTTTATTTTGATGATTGCCAGGTTGTGAAGATAGATAGCTGCTCATTTGGTTCAAATGTTTCTCAAAGTGGCGGAGCGCTGAAATGTAATGCATCGAATCTATCGATCTCTCAAACGAAAATATATTTCAATGAAGCAACAATCGGCGCAGGAATATACTGCGGCGGTCAATCTTTTGTGAGTGTGGACAATTGCCTTTTCTATGAAAATAATAGTAATCACTCAAGCTCGAAGGGCGGAGCTTTTTATGTAAATGATGCCGAAGTTGAGATTTTCAATACTACAATTACGAATAATAGAGTCAGCAATCAAGGAGGGGGGATAAGTCATCTCGGTACAAAAACTCTAACTATTAACAATTCCATTCTTTGGGATAACCTTCCTCAGGATGTATGGTGCGTCGATACAACGAAAGTGACGATTTCTTATTGTGATGTGTCCGACTATTGGGCAGGAACAGGCAATCTTGCTCTTGATCCAAACTTTGCTGATACAACAAATAACGATTACCATCTCACCTATAATTCTCCCTGTATTGATGCGGGAAATAATATGTATGTTCATTCTTTTGCAGACCTCGATGGGAATGTGAGGATATGGGACGGTACCGGATCCGGTTATGATATTGTTGATATGGGATGTTATGAATTCGGTGCTCCGATCTATGCAGTTGATGAAGAAATTCCTGAAGAAAACACACTTACTCTTTTGAAGAATTTCCCCAATCCCTTTAGTGCTGAAACAACAATTTCCTTCTATATGCCTGCCAGTCAAAAAGCAACGATTGAGATCTATAATATAAAGGGGCAGAAAGTAAAAATCCTACCCATCGTCTCCACGTCTCAAGGTCACCAAGTCTCCGTAGTCTGGGACGGCACCGATCAGCATGAGAGAAGCATTGCAAATGGTATATATTTTTATGTGCTGAAAGCAGGGAATAAGCAGACGATCAAGAAATTGCTTTATATGAGATGAGCCCGAGATGTAAAGAAAAATGAAAAGTAACGCAAGATTCCGATCTTGCGTACTCAACATCCGACTTCTATTTATTACGTCGAGACAGGTCGGAATGTTGAGTTACTTTTTCCGAAGATTGAAAATTCTGTATCCGTCCATAGTTGTTTCCTTCATGACCGACTCGTGATTTACACCAAAAAAAAAGATGTCATTCCCGTGGAAACGGGAATCCAGTATTTCCGCATTTTCTGAACTCAATTGCCTACTAACTGATGAAATCCGGGAATGCTTGATTTAATATTGTATATCTTGACG
>JACNJG010000183.1 GCA_014382685.1 Candidatus Cloacimonadota bacterium | reverse complement strand
GGCAGCAAAGTTATTCATGTCAGCAATACATGCATTGCGGTTTGAATTCACTGACTGGGCATTAAACATTGTAATACCAACAGCCACAGCGATACCTACGATAATTACGCTCAAAACAATGAGCAGAATTTGTTGAGTTCCCATGGGAACCTCCTTGTTTTATTGTTTTCGTTAGACAAGAATTTCACGTCTATGAAACGATTTAAAATTTAATGTGCAAATATCGTGCCAAAGACTGATGTGATTTGTTTAAATATTCAGAATGATCAGAATTAACGCTATTTGAGCGGTGTTTTATATATTAATTAATGAATAAGTAATTTCAAGAAAACGACCTTGCGTGTAATAAAAAAATAACACAACCCAACGAGGTGTAATAAAAACATAACGCAGTTATGCTTTGTTCTAACGGATGCAACATTTGCTCTATTGGTATCCAATGCACTTTCTATCATGAAGAAAAGAGATTACGAATTATTTCTATACTTGTTCACGTCGATATTATGCTTGTTGAATTTTTCGTAGAGATTTGGACGCTTAATACCGGAAAGCTCAGATGCCTTTGTCACATCCCCATTACATTTTATCAGAATTTCTTCAACATAATTCTTTTCAAAAGTATCCTTCGCTTCAGAAAATGATAGGTTAACCAGGTTGTTTGATTTATTTTCAACAGCTCCAAGTTTCATATATAGATCACCAGGAAGATCTTCAAGCACAATTTTATTATGAGTTGCCATTGCAACAGCATGCTCGATCGTATTTTTCAGCTCACGAATATTTCCTTCCCATTCCCGGGAGATAAGGACGGACATAACCGTATCAGAGATTTCAAGGTTTGATTTATCATATTTCTCTCTAAACTCTCGTAAAAATGCATTGGTAAGCAGCGGGATATCCTCTCTTCTTTCGCGAAGAGGTGGGATGTGAAGATGAATGACATTAAGGCGGTAGTAAAGATCCTGACGGAAATTGCCATCTTTTACTTCCTTTTCAATGTCCTTATTTGTTGAGGTGATAATGCGCACATTAACTTCAATATCCATATCACCACCGACCGGTCTGACAACACCTTTCTCAAGAACGCGCAGAAGTTTTACCTGAAATGTCTTGTTGGTTTCTGTTATTTCATCGAGGAAAAGCGTACCACCATCTGCTTCCTGGAAGTAGCCGACTTTATCTCTTATAGCGTCGGTGAAGGAGCCCTTTTTATGACCAAAAAGCATACTTTCAAGTAGATTCTCAGGAAGGCCGCCACAGTTGACGGCAACAAATTTTTGCGATTTTCTTTTACTATTAAGATAGATAAGATCGGCAAAAAGATCTTTGCCCACTCCGGTTTCACCTGTTATAAGAATAGTCGTGTCAAGATGGGCAATGCGCTTAACTTTTTCCATGGCTTTTTGAATTGCAAGACTGTTGCCAATGATCTGAGTACGGTCAAATTCGTGGGTAAGGATGTTTCTCAGGCGCTTGATTTCTTCATGCTGCCACTTGGTTTTGAGAATTTTTTTTATGATTATCTTCAGCAGATCGAGGTCCTCAACCGGTTTTTCTATAAATTCTTCAGCGCCGATCTTCATAGCTTCGACAGCCATTCCAATGGTAGCTTTTCCGCTTATCACAACCACTGCAACATGTGGTAAGCGCTTCTTAATTTGGGTGAGAAGCTCGATACCGTCTGTTCCCGGCATGACCATATCCGTCATTGCAATGTGATAGGTGTTGTTCTCTAACTTTTCAAGTGCTTCTTCGGCAGAATGAGCTGTGTCGATATGATATTCATCCTCGAGGTGACGGCGGAAAATATCCAATGTATCCTGTTCATCGTCAACTATGAGGATTTTGGCATTTTGTTTGAAGAATTCTGTCTGGATTTCATCATTTTTCATAGTTAAATTTCACTTTTATTAATATGGAAGAAATATTGTAAATGTACTTCCTTTATCCTGTTCTGAACGCACGGTAATATAACCACCATAACGCTCGACAATGTTCTTACAGATCGCAAGACCAAGACCAAAGCCACCTTGTGCTTTTTCCTTTTTCGATGTATAATAAGGTTCAAATATCTTAGATTGATATTTCTCTTCAATACCTTCTCCACTATCGCGCACTTCAATTGCGATAAAGTCAGAGGTTTGATATGTACGTACCCAGATATTTCGTTCTTTGCTGTCATGCATCGCCTCGATGGCATTATTTACAAGGTTAGTAAAACTCTGGCTAATGTCGCTATATACCGCTTTCACAGTTGGGAGATCTTTAAAAAGATTTTTTTCTAACAAAACATAATGCTTAAAGAAAAGATTGTGCTCCAATAGCTCGAGTTCCTGCCCGATAAGCTGATTGATGTCAATGGGGCGCATCATAGAAATATTGTCCTGCTGCACTTTTCGTAACAGAGTTTTTACGGATTGTGAAATATTTTTTGCAGCATCGATTATCTTATCAAGATCGGCATTGTCTTTAGATTCTTTTTTTATAAGCTGGGCATACCCAAGAATTGAATTCAGCGGTGAGTTCATATTGTGCACCACACCTTCGACCCTTCTTCCGATTTCAGCTAATTTGTTACTCTTTATAATTTCCATCTCAAGCGCTTCCCGAGCTCTTTTTTCATTTATTTCATGTGTTATGTCGGTTATAGTTGCAACCATGCGCAAGCCGATCGTGTCATCTACCGCTTTTATATTCAGGATAACGAATTTTACGAACTTCTTTTTCCCCGGAAAGTTAATTTCGAGTCGAGGAAGAGTCAAGCTGTCTTCATGAGCCATCGATAATAGACCCTCGTCCAAATGGATGAATTCGGATAGATTCTTACCAATGATCTCATCACGTGAAATGAGTTCAAGAATGTCCATTGCACTTGGATTACAAATAAGGATATTCATCTTTGAGTCCATCCACATTACACCAATATCAATATTATCGGTAAGGACTTTGTACTCTAGCAGAGATTTATGATATTCAACAAGAGATTTGTTCATAGAGCTAAATGCAGAAACCATATTGCTCAGCTCACCGCCATATTCATCCTCAATATATTCAATTCCAAGTGGATTTTTCTCAACCCTTTGCATTTTTTCACTTATCTGTTTTATTGGCCTCATTATTTTTCTGCTGAACCAGTTGCTAAGGAAGCTAACAATAACTAAGCTCGATGCAGCCAGGATAAGGAAGAAAAAGATCATACTTTGGCTAGAGAATTTATTGAATTCTCGATCGTAAATATACACTATGAGTGAAGCCGGCTCATCGAATATGTTATAATTAATCAGAAGACCAACAGCAGTTTCTACATTTAAGCGTAAAACAGACTCACGTTTTTTGGTTTTTAATACAGCGGGAAGTTTTTTATCGAGTTCGGGAATGATTTTCTTGAGGATCTCCTGCTCCGTATTGAGCGGCACTGAGAAAGGCAAAAGAAATATTTGAGGATCCTGAGCTGCTCCAATTTCAGAAGGAGTGATCTGGCTTACGTTGAGAAAAAGTCCTAAAAAAGTTTTCTCATGATCGTTTTCAGAATAAAGCGGAGCGTAGGCAAAATAGAATATCTTATTAGAAAAATTTGCAGAAAAACCTTGTGTCGTATTCTGTTTTGCTAAAGAGAGCATTTCCGGCAGAAAAGATTCAACAAGCTCCCAATCTTCACCATAAAGCATAGTGCCATTTGCATCAAAGAGAGCCATGTAGCTAGCGAGAGGATGATCATCATAGGAATTTAATATTGATTGAATAGAAGCGGGGTCTTGATTTTCTATTGAAGTAATAAGGTCAGGATTAGTTACGATTTCAGATGTGAAATTATTTAGTTTGTTTGTATAATCGAGCTGAAGTGTTTTTAGATTTGTAAGCGTGCGGGAAATTCTCTCATATTCAAATTCCGAAATACCGAGTTTGGTAAGCTGCCAGACACTGAAGATCAGAATGAACACAAGAGAAAAGGTGAACAAAAAATAGAGAGCTAAAATTTGCTTTTGGAGTCCTCGTTTTTTCTTTTTCATAATTTAGGTTTTTAGTGAGTTCGTTAATAACTCACGGATCAGCCAGTGGGCGGACATGTTTACACGGATGAACACGGATCATGAATTAAAAAGTGAATACTGACCCTCGACTTTAGTCGGAGGTTAATTGATTACAGTCCGAGAATAGAACTTACTGTTTTATGAAACTCTTCCGGCTCAACAGGTTTATCGATATAAGCTTCGGGCTCGGAACCAAGGGTTATGCCCATATCTTTTGCATCATATCGAAGTCCGGTAGTCGCTGCCATGCCGGCGAGCATGATAACGGGAATAGTGTCTGTTGCTTCATTCTTTTTTAACTCTTTAAAAACCTGAAAACCATTCATGACAGGCATCTGCACATCCAAAATGATCAGATCGGGCTTGACCGCTTCGGCTTTCTGCAATCCTTCGAGACCATTAATAGCAGTCTCTATTTCAAACTCTCCAAGTTCAGAAAGCATTGCTTCCGAAAATGCAATTGCATCGGGCTCGTCATCAATAATAAGTATCTTTTTATTTTCTGCCATTGTTAACCTCCGGCGATATTTATTTTTTCCTTTTCTTTGGCAATGTAATAGTAAATTTTGTACCTTTCCCCTTTTCAGAGTCAACAGAAATATTTCCCCCATGTTCTTTTATTATCTTATAGGAAACTGCAAGTCCAAGTCCTGTGCCTTTTGAGCCCTTTGTGCTGAAAAAGACTTGGAATAATTTCGCCTGCGTTTCCGGCGACATACCAACCCCGGAATCGGCAACGTGAATTCGGAAGATCTTACCTCTTGTATTTTGTACTGAGACCTCGACATTGCCTTTTTCTACTTCTTCACACGCATCGATGGCATTGGAAATGAGATTCAGAACGCAACGCTTCACTCCCTTGGCATCGATCTCAACTTCATTGAGAGATTCTTCCGGAAGAAACAGCATTGTGATATTCTTCTCTTTTCCCTTCTGCTCCATGAGCTCGCATACACTTTTAACAAGTTCGTTCACATCAACAGTTTCATATTCGGGTTCTCGCTCTTTGGAATATGATAGCATGTCAAGCACGAGTTCCTTCATGAATTCATTATTCTTTTTTACGATACCCCAGCCCTTACCAACATTTGATAAATTTTCCTTCTTTAGCCCAAG
>JACNJG010000182.1 GCA_014382685.1 Candidatus Cloacimonadota bacterium | reverse complement strand
ATTGTACAGATTTGCGCAGATAAAGAATTTAATATATTTTTCTTCATTTTAATTTTTGAATCTGTGTTTACCCTGTGAAATAGCTACGCTAAATCTATGATTTATTTCACGGGGTTTATCTGCTCCATCTGCGTTCATCAGTGTCCTATTTTTCTTAGTTTAGATAGGAAAGAGGATCAACTGCTTTTCCGAGTTTACGAATTTCGAAATATAGTCCGTCAGTATCCATAAGATAATTTTTTCCGGAGTATGCAATGATATCGGATTGTACGATTTTCTGTTCTTTGTGCACAGCGAGTTTATCATTGAAGCCATAGAGACTATAAAATCCGTTTTGATGATCAATGATCACAAGATTTCCTTTGTTTTCAAACCATCCTGCAAAGGCAACAACTCCTGATGCGATAGACCTGACCGGAGTGCCGTATGCAGTTTTGATGTATATGCCTTCGCTTTTTATGGTTGCATTTGTATTATTGATTTTGTGGATGCCATATCTTTGAAGGATCTCACCCTGTACTGGCCAGACTATGCCGTCATGAAAGGAGAATGTATATTCTTTGCCGTATTTTTCAGCTTCTTTTTGGTCAATAAAATTCTCAAGCGCAGTAATACCCTCCTTAAGCGAGCTGATCTGGTGGCGGTATTCCACTTCTATCTGCTCGATAAATGTCAGCTCCTGCTCATTGGCTTCTTTTTTTGTGAGAATGGTATTATAATTTGATTTTACGTACTCAATATTTGTAAGAAGTTGCCTGAGCTGATTCTCTTTTTGTTCACTCAAATCCTGATGTTGTGTCAGAAAATTTTTCAAACTATCGAGATTGTTCAAGAGGGAGTGAGCACAGAGTTGAAGTCCCCTGGACATCCAATTGTTAAGTGGATTATGATCAAGAAAAATGCTTCTATAATGGACGTAAGCGAGGTTTTCCACCAGTTCATTAAGAATGTCTTTGTTCTCGTCAAAGTACTGTTCGTTTTGGATGATCGTGGATTTAAGACTGTCAATATCCAGTTCTGTCCGATATTTCTGGTTGCGGTACTCATCCACCTGGGCTTGGAGAGATTTCAATTTTTTAATATGTGAGTAGATGGTATTTTTTTGCGTATTCTTATCTGCAAGAAGCTCTTCGATCATCTGCTGGGTGTTTTGGATCTCATTTTCAAGCTCAGATATCCTATCTTTTGTTGTTTGTGTAATATCAGCACATATATAGCTGATGCCCAAAAAAAGTATAATAAGGATACAAGTTACGATTTTCATATAAAACAAATATGAAAAGGCAAAAAAAACTGTCAAAAATTTGTAGTATTTATTGACGTGTGAAATTTGAGTTCTTGAAGGACGTTATAAAAAATATGTGTAATATAATAATAATTATTAAATAATTTACGGAGGCGTAATGAAAAAAACCTATAAACCGATCGACGGTAACACTGCTGCTACTCATGTTGCCTATGCATTTTCGGAGGTTGCAGCGATCTATCCGATCACTCCGTCCTCGCCTATGGGTGAACATGCAGATGCCTGGGCTGCAGAGGGTAGAAAAAATATTTTCGGTCAAACTCTTGATGTGATCGAAATGCAGTCTGAAGGTGGTGCATCCGGTGCAGTGCACGGGGCACTTTCTGCAGGCGCTATGACCACAACCTTTACTGCATCGCAGGGACTTATGCTGATGCTTCCAAATATGCATAAAATTGCAGGTGAGATGCTTCCCACAGTATTTCATGTATCAGCCCGTTCACTTGCTTGCCAATCCCTCTCGATTTTTGGAGACCATTCTGACGTGATGTCTGCAAGAAATACAGGATTTGCCCTTGTTGCTGCCGGCTCGATACAGGAAACAATGGACCTCGCAGTTGTTTCACACCTTGCTACGCTCAAAACAAAAGTGCCGTTTTTGAATTTCTTTGATGGATTCCGAACCTCTCATGAAATTCAAAAGGTCGAGATACTGCCTTATGATGAACTTGCACAAATGATAGATATGAAGTATGTTCGGGATTTCCGAAAACGTGCAATGAATCCCGAGTGCCCGATGCTTAAAGTCGGCGCTCAAAACCCGGATGTCTATTTCCAGGGCAGAGAAACAGTCAACAAATTCTATATTGTAACTCCTGAGATAGTTCAGGAATATATGGATGCCTTTGCAAAGAAATTTGGACGCTCCTATCATCTCTTTGATTATGTTGGCGCACCAGATGCAGACCGGCTTATCATTGCAATGGGCTCTGCTACAGAAACTATTGAAGAGACTGTGAATTATCTCAATAACAAATGCGGAGAAAAAGTCGGGGCGATAAAAGTTCGTTTGTATCGACCTTTCTCAATCGAGCATCTGAAGAAAGTCATTCCTGACACAGTAAAGAAAATTGCTGTACTCGATAGGACAAAAGAGCCCGGTGCAATTGGCGAGCCAATGTACCTCGATGTTACTGTTGCGCTTAAGGATATGGATATTGAGATCATTGGTGGACGCTACGGACTTTCGTCCAAGGAATTCACACCCACAATGGTCAAGGCAGTATATGATCATCTGAATGACAAATGCACACACGATTTCACTGTTGGTATTGTTGATGATGTTACACATCTTTCTATTGAACCCAAAGAGGAGATCGATGCAGAACCGGAAGGCGTGATCCGTTGTAAATTCTGGGGCTATGGCTCGGACGGAACAGTTGGTGCAAATAAGAATTCGATCAAGATCATTGGTGAAAATACTGACATGTATGTTCAAGGTTATTTTGAATATGATTCGAAAAAATCAGGCGGTATAACCATTTCACATCTGCGTTTTGGTGATAACAAGATTCAATCACAATATCTTTTGAACAATATCGATTTTGTCGCACTTCACAAATCATCCTATATAGGACGCTATGATATTCTCAATGGAATTTGTGAAGGTGGAACATTCCTTCTGAATTCAACTTGGAAGCCGGAAGAAGTATTTGAAAATCTTACTGAAAAAATGCAGAAGACAATTATTGAAAAGAAGATAAAGGTTTATACGATCGATGCACTCAGCATTGCCCGTGAAATTGGATTGGGTAGCAGAATCAATACGGTTATGCAAGCAGCATTCTTTAAGATCTCAGGTGTATTACCGGAGAAAGAGGCGCTGAAACTCATCAAAGATGCGATCAAGAAAACCTTCCTCAAAAAAGGCGAAAATATCGTTAAGATGAACTGGGAAGCAGTTGATAAAGCAGCAGATGCCTTGCAGCAGGTCCCGATCCCTGACAAAATTACAAAATCAGTTCATGAAATAATACTTATTCCTGATGATGCTGAAGAATTCGATATGAAAGTTATCAAACCGATAATGCATAATCGCGGAAATGAGATCAAGGTGTCTGAGATGCCCTATGACGGACAAATACCTACTGCAACGACGCGTCTTGAAAAGCGTGGTGTGGCTCCTTTTGTGCCACAGTGGTATCCTGAACTTTGTATTCAATGCAACCAGTGTTCCCTGGTATGTCCGCATGCAGCGATCCGACCCAAGCAAATCGCTCCGGAAGATTTGAAAGACGCTCCTGAAGGATTTGTTACAGTTAAATCCAAAACCAAGAATGATAGAGATCTTCAGTTTAGATTGCAGGTCTATGTGGAAGACTGTGTGGACTGCAAAAATTGCGTTGAGGTTTGTCCTGTAAAAGATAAAGCAATCAAGATGGTGCCCATAGAAGAAGCTCGTGCAAAAGGTGAATCCGGAATGGTTGAGTTCTTTGACGCCCTTCCTGACAATGTGCTTGACGGTACAAGAAAAGAAACCGTAAAGGGCAGCCAGTTCATGATGCCTTATTTTGAATTCAACGGCGCCTGTGCAGGTTGCGGAGAAACACCTTATGTGAAACTTGCCACCCAGCTTTTCGGCGACAGAATGATCATTGCAAATGCGACCGGTTGTTCGTCAATTTATGGTGGCACATTCCCGACAATTCCTTATTGCAAAAATAAAGAAGGACAGGGTCCAACCTGGGCGAACTCACTCTTTGAAGACAATGCTGAATACGGATTTGGTATGCGCCTTGCAGTGAACGCCAACAGAAAACAGCTGAAAGCAAATATTGAAAAATTACTGGAAAAAGATATTGGGATTTCACCAGAACTCGGAGAATTGCTGATAAAGAACCAGGAGCTCTGGGATGTGGTGTCTGATGAATCAAAAGAGATAGCAAAGAAGATCAAAAAAGTGCTTCCTGAAGAATTGAAGAATGCACGATCTGAATTGGAATCCATCTTTGAAAAAGTCATCGAGCTGCAGGATTATCTTGTTGAAAGAAGTGTCTGGAGCATTGGCGGTGATGGTTGGGCATATGATATTGATTATGGTGGACTTGATCATGTGCTGGCATCTAATAAAAATGTTAATGTGCTCGTGCTCGATACTGAAGTTTATTCTAATACAGGCGGTCAAGCATCAAAGGCAACTCCAACCGGCTCTGTGGCGAAATTCGCTGCAGCGGGTAAGAGAACAAAAAAGAAGGATCTTGGTCGTATGGCTATGACTTATGGGTATGTCTATGTCGCACAGATCGCGATGGGTGCCAGTGCAAACCAGGCGCTCAAGGCAATGCTGGAAGCCGAAGCTTATGATGGACCTTCTTTGATAATTGCCTACTCACCTTGTATAAATCACGGATTCGATATGACCAAAACTCAGCAGGAAGAAAAGCTCGCAGTTGATACTGGCTACTGGATCCTGTACAGATATAATCCGCTTCTTGCTAAGGAAGGCAAAAATCCTCTCACTCTCGATTCCAGAGAACCCAAAGCTGACTATGAAACATTCCTAGAAAATGAGATCCGTTACCGAACTCTCCAGCAGCAACATCCTGAAATTGCAGAAACACTCTTCAAACGTGCTGCGGAAGAAGCAAAGGAACGCTACGAGTTCTATAAAAAAATGGCTGAATAGTCATTTTCTGTAAAATATATAAACCCCGGGAGAAATTTCGGGGTTTTTTGTTGAGACCTTGCGAATGGTTTTTATTTGACAGAATTTTTATGTGAAAACTTGAGACATGCCTGCTACGCCATAATCCCAATTCTCGGGATGAAGGCGAGTCGGAGAGCATGTCTTAAGTTGAAAAAAAGTGTGAATTACTTATCACAAGCTCTTCGATCCGCCTCCATTCCACTACGCCGTGACTGGCTTGTGACAAGATAATTTT
>JACNJG010000072.1 GCA_014382685.1 Candidatus Cloacimonadota bacterium | reverse complement strand
ACGACTTGACAGGACGCCTTGGCAGGCAGAGAGCATCCGTCTTCACCGAGGTTTCGCCGGACAAGCAGAGAGCACAGAGTTTTCTTACATTTCAAAAACTTCCATAAATAATGAACATTTGTACATCCATGCAAATCCGTGTCAATCGGTGGTGAATTCTCTACTCACACAACAAATCCCAATTGCCCTCGAACATCATCCACTTCTCATTTTCCAAATCATAATAGAATGTGATCAAGCGATGTTTCAGTTCAGGATTATTTTCCATGAATTTTTCATATTCTTCGGAGGTTATGTAATTCGATACAATTTCAGGCGGTTCGTTTTTCCCGATCCAGACGAATTTCTGTTCTTCAAGATTGCTACGCGTTTTGGTTGCCAGTCTTTGCACTGGCTCATCATCATAATTTCCCAGCAGAATAACATAATCGACATTTTCCTCAGTTCTTAAAGAATCCAGAAAAGCAGTATATTTTTTATCCGCTTTTTCCCAAGCCCGCATAAAGTCTTTGAAGATGAGCGTTTCTTTTATTTCTATCTGATTCTCGATATGAAGTGCAACCAGTTTCAATTTTGTAGTTTCACTGTTTTCACGAATGCCTAACTGAACGTAGTAATCTCCTTTTTCCAATTCACCGGAAAGAATGCTGTTCTCTTTATCATAATCGAGCTGGCGGTCGTTATGATAGAACATTCCATCTTGGAATATCGTGACGGAGATATTATCGGGATTCAATGTTACCGGCAGGAAGTCTTTATCAACCAGCTTGAATTCAATAAATGCAAGCGATTCAACTTCTTCTTGTGGTTCCACACAGGTGTGTTTAACAAAATCATTTTTTTTCACATCATAATTCTGCCAAACCGAATCTGCCATCACCATTATCGTGGAAGGAATGCGGGTGTATTGAGCTGGGAGGTGGTTTGCCTTTAAAGCATAACAGCTTAATGTCTTAAAATGGAAATCTTGCAGGAATTCTGCCTCCAGCATTTTATCGAGGGAAAGCAGTCCGACAGAAGCTGAATCTTCTTCAGTCTTATACAGAGTGTGTAACTCTTCAATAACCTGCGGAATGGCTTCCAATGCAGAAATATCTTTCCATTTTGTAAGGTGTTTGGGAACGCTGATATCCGGCAGCACTTCGTAAAACACACTCGGTGAAAGAAGATTTTTCCATTTTTCATCAGACATATCTTTATCTTTTAGTTCGAGATAAAAATCAAACAGATTCTGCCATTGAATTACTGATGCTTCCCAGAAAAATTTAACATCAATCGAACCGACTTTTTCCCAGAAATTTTCAGGGATTTCCGGATTGATCACGATAAAATCAAGGAGAGGTTGTTTATTATTCCTGCAATTTTCAAATATCTCCACAAAGTTGGAATCCGCTTCTGGAGCATATTCAGGGATAGGGGTGGATTGGAAATTCTTAATTCTTTCATTATATTTTTCTACGATCAGTTTTTTTCTTTCTTTAAAAATATCCGGCTCTTCTTTTCTCTCTGTTATCACATCAGGAAATTGGAAAACAAAATCTTCACTCTCTAAAGTTCGTTCTTCTAAAGTAAACTGGAATTCATTAGAAATAGTGCCATCATCAAAAGGTATTACTTGATAATCGAACAAACTGTCTTTATGGGCGATTGCCAGGAATCCACCTTTTCCTATAGTAAGCTCTTTAATTCCGGTGCTGTCAACCCTGATTCCCAGAAGAGTGCGCAGCATAGAAAAATTGAAAGCCATAATATTTATCACAGCTTTAGAAACAGGATTTCCAGAACTATCAACTACTGTGAATTTCACTTTTCTTGTATCCTGGTAAAACGAAGTTGAGTTTATATAATTATTTCTGGATGATCTTACAACTACTTCTTCTGTGCTGTCCGGGAAAGTGCTGCGAGCCAGAACGAGGAGAGCTTTGTTCACCGCACTTGAAAACCAGGTGGAATTGAGATAATAATCCGGTTCCGCAGCTCCAACGTAATACCATTTTCCATATAAGAAGACTTCCGTCCAGGCGTGGTTATTGTCCATATGACCCCACCACGGCGTCCAGGCGGGTCTGGCAGGTATTCCTATAGTTCTGCACGCAGAAATAAAAAACACCTGCATCTCACCGCATCTGCCGATATTGCTTTTCTGCTGAATTGTTATAGGGTTTTGATTCCTGCCGGAAGTAGAAATAAACGTCATCCGCTCCCTGCACCACAGATTTACTTCTCTTACTCGCTCTTCTACATCATGAAAATTTGTAACGTAAGAAAGCAATCCAGCTTCGGTGAAAACTTTTCGGTATGGAGTTATCCTTTCATGGGAAGCTGTTATCTTTGCAATGTATGAGAGAAAGAATTCAGGCGAATAATCATAATCTTCCATCTCGAGCAATTTTTTTAGTTCGATGTAATTGGAAAGCACATCTTCCGGGTTTGCATCCCAAAGGATCGAGCTGCCTTCTGATGAAATGAGATAAGCCATAATTCCATCGGGATATTTTTCTATGTAGGATTTGTAGATACCCTGAACATCATCAGGTAGCGGTTCGATGTTTTTATATGCTTTTGCAGTTAGCGTATCGATCAACGATTGTTCTATTGAAATATTTCCAAATAGTATTGAGGAAAATGAAATGATCAGGATAATAAACAAACCGATTTTTTTCATAGTTTTTATCTCCACAAAATAAATTTCATTCAATCGAATTTTGGGAAGAATATCGTCAAGGAAAATACAGAATTGACATAAAGCCACCTGCCTTCATTAAAACTACGGGAAGGTAGGCAAAGTGAGCAATGTCCCAAAGAGCAAGCCCGAAGCCCGAAGCGTATATGCTGTGTTATCGGATGTAGTGTGGCATAGTTGTTTCTCATTTTCTCCATAAATTCCCCTCTTTTGTCCGATTTGCACTGTAAATCCAATAGTCAACAGTTATAATATCCCATGGAAAATAGTCATTACGCTTTCTCAAAACATTCAAAGGGGAATCTTTTCCCAGTCGTGCTCTTTCCTTAATTATCGAAACGAGGGCGATATTATTTTTTTCGCTTTTTGTCGCTCTCAGCTTTATTTTTTCCCAATTGTGTTTGTACTTCGTATCACCATTACATAGATTCGTCATGAATAATAATCCGAATTCGATACCATCGAAATCCTTTTTATTGCTCAAATATGCAAATAAAGAATCTGTTTTTTCTTTATACTTAGAAACATCCGTTTCTACTTCCACTGGGATGACAGGTCTACCATCTTTGCACAACAATATATCTGCATTTGTTTGGCCTGCTCTGCCGTTGCCTATTATTGGCGAAGGAGCACCGTCCAGTATAGAATTCTCCAGTGAAAGACTAATCCATTCAGTTGATATAAATCCAATTATTGAGCTATGAGCACAACCATACATTCTTTGTAAAGTATGCCATCTGAATTTTTTTAATAGCATCTCTATTTCATTAATATCCATTTGTTCACCTCCTTTGATTGCCACACTATTTCTGATAACGTTGAGTATAAGAATAGTAGCCGACTGCGGTCTTCATTCCTTTCAAGCAACAAGAAAGTTGAAGCGGGCTACAACCCTTGAATTTACTACTGTCTCGGCTATTATTTATATACATTGTTACAGGCTGGTTATATTTAAAGTATTGGAATCTAATCTTTGTTCTGTAGCTGTAATTATTTTCCGCAACATTTCTGAATAATTAATTCCTGCAATCGCTGACATTTTGGCTAAATGTCCATCCCAACACCATCCGGGATTTGGATTAATTTCTAATAGTTTTGGAACTTCGTCAATGTCCATACGCCAATCAAATCGGCAGTAGTCATTGCAATTTAACCTTTCACTTAATTTCAAACTCCAAGTTATTATTGATTGACTAATTTCTTCTGAAATATCTGCTTTTACCGATTTCAGTTTATTAAAGTATGGTGAATCCTCTATCCATTTAGCTTCATATCCACAGATTTTTGGTAATTCTGAAGGTAATTCACTATAATCTTCTTCTATAAGAGGGAGGATGTAATAATTTTCGGGTGGATTACCTATAATTCCAACCGTAATTTCTTTCCCTGATAAAAATTCTTCAACAAGTATAGGTTTGTTATAGCCAAATTCATTTCTAATTGTTGAAATAGCATCGTTTAATTCAATAATGTTGTTTGCCACATTTTTTTTTGTAATACCAAAACTACCATCTGCAAAATTTGGTTTTGCAATTACCGGAAAAGAAATATTATTTATTTCATAAATATTATCTTCGGGATTTATCAAAAAACCCTGTGCGACGGGAATGTTCATTTCCTTGGCTATTCCTCTGATTAATGATTTATCGTAACAATTGGCTAAACATTGAGGGGAAGAACCGGAGTATGGCAAATCAAAAATTTCGAGCAAAGCAGGAATATGGAGTTCTTTTTCTGAAAGATTTTGATATCCCTCATCACACAAATTTAAGACTAAACATTGCTTACCATTAATTTTATTTAAATCTGATATTAGTGTTTTATGATTAGCTAAGTATATGAATTTATATTCAGTTAATTTATTTAATGCTTCTTTTAGTTTTTCAATTGCTGTTAAATCATCTTTATCAAAAGTTGAATTAGGCTTAATTTTATCGGGAAAGTTAGCATCACCCAGCAACACTACAACATTCTTCAATTCTTTATTTACCACTTTTTGTGGTGTCCATTCTTTTATTACTTGTGAGGTAACAATTAATCTTTGTTCCATCATACCCAAATCCTGGTTTCTTTGCGAATCAGTTTTTATGGATCCGTGAAAATTCACTTCTTCAAACCTTGCTTTTTGCAATTGTTCCGATAAGCTTTCTTTTGTATATAATCGTTCTGCATAAAATTGATCGACGATGACACCTTTTTCTATATGCGTAATGACTTCACGAGAAATTAATCTTTCATTATCAGATGCTAAAACTCTCTCCCTGCACACAAAATGCTTTTTGTCAATCCATTCCCAACTGCGAGGGCTATAATTGTCTTTCAAATAAACTCCATCTGCAACATCTATAAAGAATAATCCGTTTGGTTTAAGTACTCGAAACACTTCTTTAAGAATTTTCGTGTCATCTTCAAGATTTTCAAAATATCCGAAACTGTTGCCCAAAATCAAAACGAAATCAAAAGTATCTGTCGGATACGGAAGTTTGCGTGCATCGCCTTCCTTAAAGTTTACAGATAATCTTTCTCTATCAGCAATTCTTTTTGCTCTCTTGATAAGGTAGCGGGACCTGTCTAACCCATAGAGGTTAGTATATCCTCTTTTTGCCAGTTCAAGTGTGTGTCGTCCTTGACCACAGGCCAAATCCAGTATTATTGCATTTTTATCAAATTTCAATATCTGAGTAAAAATGCTAACTTCTTCTTTTGTAATATTTTCATCTTCAACAACATCTCCATCTGTCTTTAAATACATCGAGTTGAAGATACGTTTCCACCAATCTGGTATTAAATAGTTCTCAAAATTATCTACGGGTCCAAAACTCTTTTGAACTTTATTTTTTTTGTTTTCTTTAACTTTCATTTTTTTTCTTTCTATTTTTTTATTTATTTATTTTAACTTGCCTGTAACAACTGGCTATATGCCATATGTCGTATAGCCCGCCATATTGGCATGATAAACGAATATTTTATTCTGTTATTTCTCATATATCTGAAAAAATCAAATTCCCTTGAGATGTAATATTTCTTAAATTATTAGTTGAGACATGAGTATAAATCTCAGTAGTTATACTGCTTTTATGACCAAGTAATTCTTGTATATATCTTAAATGAGTATTCTTACTATATCTTTTTTGAATTAGTCTATTTTTAGATTGAACTAATATTTTATCCATTGTAGATTTTTATACTAATAACAGACATTAGATTATTCAAATTAAATGTTTTGCTGATCTTGGATGCCATAAACAACATTTCCATATCTCCACATATTCTTTTTCTTTTTCATGTGAAATTAAGTTTCCCTGTCAATTATTTATTAATTTTCTTTTGTATCTCTTTAATAATAGCACTCGAATTTGTTCCTAAAAACCAACCTTTTTGTTTTGCAATATTTTCAATTTCAAGATTATAACTTCTAACTAAAAAGGTAAATCAACAGCTCCTAACATTGGAGCATCTCCCATACTGTCTCCAAAATTAATAGAAAAGGTGTCATGCTCAGATATTTCATTTTTGATCACCTGAACTTTTTTCTTCATTTAGAAATAATTTTATTTTACCATTATAATTATGATTTGCCAGTTCAAAAATTGAACAATACGATTTATCAATTTGTAAAAATACTCTATTTTCTTGACATTAGAAATGCCATTTTATTTTTGAAGAAAAATGAAAACCATGGAGGTAAAATGCATATAAAAAAAATAAAGAATTTAGTGATTTCGGATAAAATAAAGCAAAAAAAACGGATTATCTCAAAATTCACTTTAACTGGGAGGCAACATGTCTAATGTAGATAAAAAAACTTATAAGGATATTTGTAAAACATGGAAATGGAATGTACCGGAATATTATAATTTTGCTTTTGATGTCGTAGATAAATGGGCGGAGGCGGATAAAACGAAATTGGCTCTTGTTTCCATTTTACCAGATGGCGAATCCGCTAAATTCGACACCTTTTATGAGTTAATGGTGCAGTCAAACAAAGTGGCAAATCTCCTGTTGGACCTTGGGTTCAAGAAGGGAGATAAAATTCTGGTCATTTCTGATTCTGTGCCCGAATGGTACTACTGCATGCTTGGTATGTTCAAGCTTGGTATTGTTCCTATGCCCGGAACTACTCTTCTTACCACTAAGGATATTGAATACAGATTGAATCGCTCTGAAGCAGTTGGAGTTATTACAAATTCTAATCATATTGCATCCGTTGATGAAGCAATAAAAAAATGCACTTTTGTAAAACATAAAATCCTTATGGATGGCTCAAATTCAGGTTGGGTAGATCTCGTTGCAAAAATGAAAGAGATGCCAATCTCGCTTGATAAAAATAAAATTATCAATACGAAAAGTTCAGACCCGTTGATGATTTATTTTACTTCAGGTACTACCGGACACCCCAAAATGGTACTTCACACACACGCCTATCCTCTTGGACATGAAGTAACAGCTAGATTCTGTCAAGGTTTGAAACCAACTGATTTACACTTGACTGTCTCCGATACAGGTTGGGCTAAGTGCGCATGGGGAAAATTATTTGGGCAAATGATAGTTGGCGCAGCTATTATCCAGTGGGACAATCCTGGAAGATTTGACGCTGATGGACTGCTAGGTCTGATGGAAAGATATGGTGTAACAACTTTTTGTGCACCGCCAACTGTCTATAGAATGCTGATCCAGACCGATCTCAGTAAATTCAAATTAAAACTAAGGCATTGCCTGGCAGCAGGAGAACCTTTGAATCCGGAAGTTATTAGAGTTTGGAAGGATAACTTTAACCTTGATATCTATGACTTTTTCGGGCAGACTGAAACCGTTGCACTTCTTTCCAACTTCACTTTTCTCCCTTTGAAGTTTGGCTCTGTGGGATTGCCTACTCCCGGCCATGATGTAAGGGTTATCAATGATGATCTAGAGGAATGCCCTCCAAATGAAGAAGGTCAAATTGCCTTGTATCTGGACAAAAGCAAACCCAAACCCCCAGGACTTATGAAAGAATACTGGAAAGATCCGGATATTATGGCAACGGCGTTCCAGGGCGATTATTATCTTACCGGCGACAAAGCATATCGTGATGAAGATGGATATTTCTGGTTTGTAGGCAGAGACGACGATGTTATTAAATCTTCCGGATATAGAATCGGTCCATTTGAAGTTGAATCAGTTCTGATCGAACATCCAGCCGTTGCTGAATCTGCGGTTGTTGGTGTTAATGACCCGGATGGTATTCGAGGGATACTTGTTAAAGCTTTTATAGTCCTTACTAAAGGATATGAACCTTCAGAGGAATTGACAAAAGAGATTCAGAATTTTGTCAAATCAAGGACCGCTCCATATAAATATCCACGAATTATCGAATATAAAGACAGTTTGCCTAAAACTATTTCCGGTAAACTTTTGAGAAGGATATTGAGGAAACAAGGATAATTTATTTGTCAGCACGAGTCTGATGCTGAATGCTATCAGACTCGTGATTGCATATTTAAGGAGAATCAATATGAATAAAATGCCACTAAATGAAACGTTGGGACATCTGATTGAAAGAATTTCAAAAGAATTTCCGGATAACGAAGCCCTGGTATATCCGGATCAAAATATTCGGCTTACATATAAGCAATTTAATGATGAGGTCGATAGAGTTGCCAAATCCCTTTTGGCTTTGAAAATCACAAAAGGTGACCACGTGTCAATTTGGTCAACCAACGTCCCCGAATGGCCAATTTTAATGTTCGCACTCGCTAAGATTGGTGCTGTTCTTGTTACCGTTAATACTAATTATAGATCACATGAGCTTGAATATTTATTAAAACAGTCCGATACTAAGGCGATTTTCTTGATAGATAAATTCAAAACCAGTGAATATTTTAACATGCTAAAAAAGGTTTTAGATGATGCAATATGGTTCGGCAAAGGAAAGCTTGAATCAAAAAAAAATCCAATGCTCAAAAACGTTGTTTTATTTGACGGACCAACAAGCGAACATGCTTTGAGTTACAAAGATTTCAGAGAAATGGGCAAAGACATCTCGGATGCTGAGCTGGATGAAATTAAAAAAACGCTAAAAGAAGATGATGTTATCAATATGCAATATACTTCCGGGACTACTGGATTCCCGAAAGGTGTTATGCTAACGCATCATAATATTGCTAATAATGCTTACCTTATTGGCAAACAGATGAAACTTACTGAAAAAGACCGTATGTGCATTCCTGTTCCGTTCTTCCACTGCTTCGGCTGCGTTCTTGGAATACTTGCCGCTGTTACACATGGCACTACCATGCTGCCGCTCGTTACCTTTGATGCTGAAGAAGTACTTAAACTTGTTAATAATGAGAAATGCACTGTTTTACATGGTGTACCTACGATGTTTATTGCCGAGCTTGGTGTTGAAAACAGGCAAGAATATGACACAAAATCACTTCGTACCGGTATTATGGCGGGCTCACCGTGTCCTGTCGAGGTTATGAACAAGGTTATTAACGACATGCATTGCTCACAGATCACTATTGCTTATGGCTTAACTGAAAACTCTCCTGTTATTACAATGACATCTGTTGATGATGATGTCGAACATCGCACGACAACTGTGGGAAGAGTTTTACCCCCAATGGAAATGAGAATAGTTAATCTGGAAACTGAATTGGATTGCAAGCCCGGTGAACAGGGCGAGGTCATTATGTCAGGTGAATGCGTGATGACCGGTTATTACAAGATGGAAAAGGAAACTGAAACATCAATAAAAAACGGCTGGCTGCATTCAGGCGATCTTGGTGTGGTGGATGAAGACGGATATCTTAAAATTACAGGTCGTATCAAGGACATGATCATACGTGGCGGTGAGAATGTTTATCCTCGTGAAATCGAAGAATTTCTCTACACTCATCCAAAAATCAACGATGTACAGGTTGTCGGAGTGCCAGATCAAAAATATGGAGAACAGGTTTTAGCAGCTATCAAGCTAAAAGAAGGGGAGACCGCAACAGAGGAAGAGATCAAAGATTTCTGCATGCAAAACATTGCGCGTCATAAACAGCCCTATTACGTTGTATTTGTTAATAGCTTTCCGATGACCGCATCAGGAAAAATCCAAAAATTCAAACTTCGCGATGAAATGACTAAAAAATTAAATCTTGGATAATTCGAAGCTTCTATTAGCGATTCCGAATAAGATTGATTGTATTTCCTTGCTTTTGCTTGCTTTATAGCCAATGAAGAGAAAAATATGAAAATAATCATCGCTTCCGATCATGCCGGATATGCTCTAAAAGAGCAGCTTATTACTTATCTAAAGAGTGAGAATTATTCACTTATAGATGGAGGTACTTCCTCAGCAGAATCAATAGATTATCCCGATTATGGGTTCCTTGCTGCGGAAAAAGTTGCAGATGGCACTGCAGATTACGGAATTGCTATTTGCGGATCAGGCATCGGAATGAGCATCGTTACAAATAAAGTAAAAGGTATTCGAGCTGCGCTTTGCACCTCAGAAACTATTGCAAGACTCTCACGACAGCATAATGATTCAAACATGCTTATACTTCCCGGAAGATTCATTTCTTTTGAGGAAGCAAAGAAAATAGTTGACACGTGGCTCACCACAAAATTTGATGGCGGTCGTCATCAAAGGCGCTTATATAAAATAAAAAAATACGAGGAACGCCGATAAGTTCTTAGTAATTCTCTGATTTGTAAATACATAATTTAAACACAATAAACCATTTTCAAAAATCATAATGACGGAGGAATAATGTTAAATTATGATGAAATAAAAAAAGTTGATCCTGAAATTTATGAAGCAATAATGAATGAGGTCGAAAGACAGTATCATAATCTCGAACTTATCGCTTCTGAAAATATTGTGTCTGAAGCAGTAATGGAAGCTGCCGGCTCTGTCCTGACGAATAAATATGCAGAAGGATATCCTTATAGATATAGCCGTAAAACCGGTGAATTGTTGTACAGATTGTATGGCAGATATTATGGCGGATGCGAGTTTGTCGATGATGTAGAGCGTCTCGCAATTGAAAGAGCTAAAGAACTTTTTGGCGCCCAGCATGCAAACGTGCAGCCGCACTCCGGTTCTCAGGCAAATATGGCTGCCTATTTTACGCTTATTAAACCAGGAGATACGATCCTTAGCTTGGAGCTTACTCACGGCGGGCATCTTACTCATGGACATCCGCTTAGTTTTTCCGGCAATCTCTTTAATATTGTGCCTTACGGAGTGAACAAAGATACCGAGCAATTTGATTATGAAGAGATTCGCGAAAAAGCACTTGAATGCAAACCCGATATGATCTTGACAGGAGCCAGCGCTTATCCTAGATCAATTGATTTCAAAAAGTTCAGAGAGATCGCAGATGAAGTTGGTGCAACGCTCGTTGTTGATATGGCACATATTGCCGGCTTGATCGCAACAGGGCTTCATCCAAACCCAGTTCCTTATGCAGATATCGTTACGACCACCACTCACAAAACCCTTCGAGGTCCAAGAGGCGGTATGATACTCTGTAAAGAAAAATATGCTCAGGAACTCGATAAATGGGTATTTCCAGGCATTCAGGGCGGTCCTCTGGAACATATTATTGCCGCAAAGGCAGTTGCATTCAAAGAAGCTCTCGCAGATGATTTTGTAGTGTATCAAAAACAAATTCTTGCAAATGCACAAGCTCTTGCAAAAGGTTTAATTAAAAGAGGATTCAATCTGGTCTCGGATGGTACCGATACTCACCTTATGCTCCTAAATCTTGGTTCTGAAGAAGAAGGAGGACCTTCAGGCAAAAAGATGGAGGGCTCATTGGACATTGCAGGTATTACGGCGAATAAGAATACAGTTCCATTTGATACACGTCCTCCATTTGTGGCATCCGGAATTCGTCTCGGCACACCGGTTGTGACCACAAGAGGAATGAAAGAAGCCGAGATGGATATAGTGGCAGATTTCATCAAAAAAGTATATGATAACTATGACGATGAAGAGCAATTAATAAAAATTAAAGAAGATGTACAGGCACTCTGTGCCCAATTCCCGATCTTTGTGGAATTGAGAAAATAAAGAAGGTTTACATGATTACTTTCAGACACGGTGATACTATTACCGAATTGCTGGAAACGGATAAAGATGCATTGAGAAAGATGTATCTGAACGAAATTACAATTCAATATAAAAAATGGAAGGCAGCTAATCTTGAGATCACTTCGAACAGTCGTGAGGATCTAAAAAAGAAGATCCATCTGTATTCGGAATATCGCAATTTTCTGTTTACTAGAAAATTCAGAGAAGAGAATACTTTTCTCAAGCAAAGGAAATTGTTCGAAACTGCTTTTTCAGAATTTATATACTACGTTATAAAAGACTTGAATATAATTAAAGAAATGGATCTCCATTTCGGTCGTGCTGATGTTCCTTTGAATTTGAAATTCGAATATGATAAATTGGAAAATATGAAAAAAGAGAGATTACTTTATTTTTCAAATCAGAAAATGCGAATGGTAGTTGGGAAAAATTTGCAGATAAAATATCGCATTCAGGGAAGAAAAAGTTATATAGAACTTGAAATGATGCTTCCCATTATTATCGCAGAAACTGCCATGGTACTTGATGATTGGTTTGTGCTTTCTTACCAGAATCAGGTGAGAAGAGTGAAATCTCTTTATCCTAAATGCCTGAGCTTTATTATTTGTGAAGTTGTGCATAACGACTTTCGGGTTGACGTATCAAGCTCCAATATAGATGGCATTTACATATTGCAACAGCAAACAACACGCATGAAAAGAAGGAATATTTCCTGCGAAGTGCTCGAGGCATTTCTTCACAAGATACAAACTCATTTGTACCAGCAACGTGAGGATATTCTCAAGAAAATAAGAAAAGGTGTATTAGCTGATTAATCGAAACTATATGGAGTCATAATGAATATACAAGAAATCAATCAAAAAGTTATTGAGAAAACAGAATTTGTTCAGTCCATTTTTAATGAGATAGGAAAGGTCATTGTTGGGCAGGAATATATGATACGACGGCTGCTGATCGGGCTGTTTGCTGACGGACATGTGTTGCTTGAAGGTGTTCCGGGACTTGCAAAGACGCTTTCTGTGAGCACACTTGCAGATGTGATAAGTGTTGCTTTCAATCGAATTCAATTCACTCCCGATCTTCTGCCGGCAGATCTTATAGGCACGCTTATCTTTAATCAGAAAGAGGGGACATTCACACCAAAAAAAGGTCCTATCTTTTCGAATATTATTCTTGCTGATGAAATAAACCGAGCTCCTGCAAAGGTGCAAAGTGCTCTGCTGGAGGCGATGCAGGAACGCCAGGTAACGATTGGGGATAAATCCTACAAACTGGAAGAGCCATTCCTCGTGCTTGCTACGCAGAATCCCATCGAGCAGGAAGGAACTTATCCTTTGCCGGAAGCTCAGGTCGATAGATTTATGCTAAAACTCAGGGTAACCTATCCGAAAAAGGATGAGGAGCGCGAGATCATCAACAGAATGTCTGACAACAAACCGATCAAAGTCAAAAAGATCATCAAGCCCAAAGATGTACTTGATACACGGGCATTAGTGAATGATATCTATGTTGATGAGAAGATCAAAGAATATGTGCTGAATATTGTGTTTGCGACACGTTCTCCCGAAGAATACGGATTGAAAGACATCAGCGAATTTATAGAATACGGTGCATCACCACGCGCATCGATCTATCTGGTTCGCGCAGCAAAAGCAAATGCTCTTCTCGATCAGCGCGGTTATGTATCGCCCGAAGATATTAAAGAGATCGGCAAAGATGTGCTGCGTCATCGTATTATCCTTACTTATGAAGCTGAAGCTGAAGATGTGACTTCAGAAGATATTGTTGATAGGATATTTGACGAGATCGAAATTCCATAACCCGGTTGAAGCAAAACCAAAAGATATATAACCACAGAGGACACAGAGAGCACAGAGAAAATGAAGAATATTTTTAATCAAATGATTTTATATATTCCTGTAAATAAACCAGTTCTTAGTCAGGTCTGTTTTTTTGCCCCTGAAGGGGTTGGTATAAGTATTTGAGAAATTAAATGACTAATCAAATTCATATGTAGCTTATGATCCCAAAAGAGATTCTCCAGCAGATTAAACGCATCGAAATATCTACGAGAAGCATTGTTAATGACATGTTTTCCGGTGAGTATCACAGCGTGTTCAAAGGACAGGGACTCGAGTTTTCCGAAGTGCGTGCATACCAGCCCGGAGATAATGTCAAGCTCATTGACTGGAATGTGTCTGCACGGATGGGACATCCATATATTAAAAAGTTCGAGGAGACCCGCGAGCTTACAGTAATGCTCATAATTGACGTGAGCAGATCAGGATCTTTTGGTACATTCCAAAAATTGAAAAGGGAAATTGCTGCTGAAGTAGGCGCTATTCTTGCATTCTCAGCAACTAAAAACAATGATAAAGTAGGATTGCTACTTTTCTCCGATGAAGTAGAAAAATATATTCCTCCCAAAAAAGGAAAGAACTCTGTTCTGAGAATTGTTCGTGAAATATTGTATTACAAACCGGTTCATCAGAGAACAAGTTTGAAAAATGCGCTGGAATATTACTATAAAATGTCCAAGAAGCGCAGTATTATCTTTCTCATTTCTGATTTCTTTGATGTTGATTATCAAAAGACGTTGCAGATCGTTGCACAAAAGCATGATGTCGTTGCGATCCGAATTCTCGACCCCAAAGAATACACAATTCCCGAAGTGGGATTCATTACTTTCCAGGATGCAGAAACAGGCAAAGAAGTGATCGTTAACGCAAATGACCCTCAGCTTCGAAAAAGATACGAAGAGCATATTGTTCAAACCATCCAATCCTTCCCACAGCTTCTGAAAAAGTTAAAGATCGACCTGATCGATATCCGTACAGACACAGATTACATCGAAGATATTGTGAAATTTTTCAAAGCGAGGGCAAAAAGGTATCGATGAGGAAAATAATTACTCTTGCCAGCTTCATACTCTTGTTGAACGGGTTTTTATTTGGCTTTGCTGTTGATACAAAAATAGATACATTCAGAACCGATCTCGAACACCTTCAGGTAGGGGACAGGATATATTTTAACGTATCCATACTGCATGATGAAGAAAGCAGCGTTAATTATGTTCAGCTGGAACCTTCAGAGATATTTATCATCCTTTCCTATTCATCAGATATAAAAAAAATGGATAATGAAATAAAAACTGATTTTCATTTTATCTCAGCTCTTTTTGATACCGGATTGCAAACTATTCCTCTACAAGAATTTATTATTACATCATCTAAGGACTCTGTGAGTGTGTATTCCGATTCTCTTCAAATAATGGTTCACTCAGTTTTACCTGCGGATAGCGTGGCACTGAAAGATATCAAACCACCCGTTTCACTTTATCTTGGGTTCTGGGATATCGCATTTCCGCTCTTAATTATTGCAGTTATAATATTTGTCATAATCCTTATCACGCAAGGCAGAAAAGGGTTAGTGCTTATTCCTGAAAAGAAAAAGAAAATTCTACCCGCTCATGTGATCGCACTGAAAAAGATCGAGCAGTTGAAGTTGATGGATTACATCTCAAAAGGGGACATAAAGCGCTACTATGTCGAGGTTTCGTGGATATGCAGAGAGTATCTTGAGAATCGGTATCATAAGCTATTCCTTGAGATGACAGGGTATGAAATACGCCAATCTCTTAAAGATCTTAATATAGATAAAAAGCTGGAAACCAATAAAATCTTGCAGGAATGTGATCGTGTGAAATTCGCAAAATATATCCCTCCAATTAAAGATGCAGAGAAAATTCTGAATGAGCTTGTTGAAGTTATTCATGCAACAAAAGAGAAAGAGATCGAAGAGGAAAAAGATGAGGATTGAGTTTCTTAAACCTGCCTTTTTCTTGTTACTGCTTCTGATACCACTTCTGATCATATATGAAATTTTCATAAAAAGCAGGAAGAAACCGACAGTTCTATATTCAAACATACAGCTTTTAGATCCTTTCATCTCAAGCAGAACGCAGATACTCTTTTATCTTCGTTACATCTTTCATCTTTTGATATTCATTGCCTGTGTTATCGCCCTTGCCAGACCGGTTTTACCTGAACGTTTTACCCGCGTAAAAGGTAAAGGTGTTGACATAATCCTTGCAATGGATGTTTCAACAAGTATGCGTGCGATCGATTTTCAACCAAACAACCGGTTATTTGTTGCAAAGGAAGAGGCGAGGAAATTTATTGAATCCCGACCAACAGATAGGATCGGGCTGGTCATTTTTGGCGGCAAGAGCTATACTCAGTGCCCTCTTACGATTGATCATAAAATATTGATCGAGCTGCTCGAGCAGATCAAAACAGGTATGATCGAGGACGGAACTGCGATTGGAATGGGAATTGCCACATCCATCAACCGTTTGCGCGACTCTGTCGCAAAGAGCAAAGTGATAATCCTGCTCACTGACGGCAGAAATAATTCAGGCGAGATCGATCCCATTACTGCTGCGACACTCGCAAAAGACCTTGATATAAAGATATATCCTGTCGGTGTTGGCAAGGAAGGTATATCACAAATTCCCATTGATCACCCAATATATGGCAGGCAATATGTGTCCCAGCAGCTTGATATTGATTTGATCACATTGAACAAGATCGCTGAGATCTGCGGAACCGAGAAAGCGTCCCGTGCAAAGAATCCCGAACAGTTGAAAGAGATTATGCAGCACATCGATAAGATGGAAAAAACTGAGATAACGGAAAAGGTTCATTACAGATATTATGACCTGTTTTATTATTTTCTATATGCAGCACTGCTCCTGCTTGTGCTTGAAATTCTGTACTCCCGATTTATTTTAAAGAGGATACCATAAATGCGATTTGGAAATCCTGAAGTTTTGTTATTATTACTTCTCGTGCCTATTCTTATATTGCTTATGTACTTCTCGACAAAAAGAAGAAAGAAGGTTTTTTCCGAATTCAGCAGCGTAGAACTCCAGAAGAAGCTTATCACAAATCTATCACACGTTTCAAGAACCCTGAAAAGTATTCTATGGATTTGCATAATCGTATTGCTTATCATTGCAGCATCCCGCCCGCAGTGGGGTAAGAAATTGCAAATTCTCGAAGAAAAAGGGCTGGATATTGTCGTTGCGATAGATGTTTCCACAAGCATGCTTGCTGAGGACTTAGCGCCAAACCGTATTCAGAGGGCAAAGAATTCCTTCATGACATTCCTCGATATGCTGACTGGCGATAGGGTAGGGCTTGTAATATTTGCCGGCGATGCTTTTGTTCAGTGTCCTATTACCTCCGATTATTCAGCATTAAAGATGTTCGCCTCTATTGTGGATGTGGGACTTGTTCCGGAAGACGGAACTGATATGGCTAATGCGATTTCAAAAGCAAGTACTCTTTTTACTAAGGATACACAGAATCGCATAATGGTGCTAATAACCGATGGAGAAAATCTGCAGGGTGATTTCAAAGATGCAGTGAAAAAAGCAAAAGAAAATCACATAATTATTTATACACTTGGTATTGGTACACAAAAAGGAGCTCCCATTCCGCTTATCAATCCGCAAACAGGCGAAAAGGAGTATCTTAAAGATAAAGATGGGAATATTGTGCTCACAAAATTAGATTTCTCAAACCTGAGCTGGATCGCAAAAGAAACAGACGGACTTTTCTTTCAGATTTCTACCAGACAGCAGGAGATAAGGGATATTCTCAATGATATCAGTTTACTGGAAAAAGAGAAGATCGCAGAACGGCGTTACTCACAATATAAAGAGCAATATCAATTTTTTGTATTACTTGCCTTGTTTTTATTACTGATCGAGTTTATATTATGGGAAAGGAAAATAAGATCGTGAGAAAATTTTTTGTAATTCTTGGATTATTAATGGTTCTGTTAGTACAAAATTGCTTTGCACTGAACTATGAAAAAGTGCTTAAAAACAGCAATGCCCAGAGGGCGTATCATAAAGAGGACTACAACAAAGCTGAGGAACTTTTCAAGCAAAGCAGTATCGAATATCCTGAAGAGGGAAGAATCCATTATAATCTTGGAAATGCCCATTATAAAAATGAAAAATACGATGAAGCAATTGCGGAATATCAAGCCAGTTTGAAGGATGAAGATGTAAATAAAGCAAAAGTACTTTATAATATTGGTGATTCCTTTTTTCAAAAGCAGGAATATCAGAAAGCGATTGAATATTATCGTGATTCGCTCATTGAGAATCCGAAAGATACTGATACTAAATATAATTATGAACTGACACGTCAATACCTTCAGCAGCAGCAAGAACAACAACAGCAAGATCAAGATCAGGACGAGCAGGATCAGGAACAAGAACAGCAGGATAAACAGCAGCAGAATCAGGATCAACAAAAAGAGGATCAGGAAGAGCAAGAACAGCAGGATCAGCAACAGGAACAGGAAAACCAAGAACAGCAGCAGGACGAGCAGGATCAGCAAAATCAACCGCAGCCAACCGAGGAACAGAAAAAACAGGCACAGAGAATTCTTGACGCAATGCAGCGCTCTGAAGATGAAAATCAAAAAGAAAGAATGAAGAAATTACTTCAACAGGATCAGGGCAAAAAAGTGGATAAAAATTGGTAATATGATTAAAAATGAAAAAAATAATAAACCACGAAATACACGAAAAACGCGAAAAAATAAAATTAAGATTGAGTTCGCTATAAAAATCTAAATAATGAAACATAATTATTGTTTTGGTACAACTTGGGAAACCGTTGAAACGGTTAATTTTTCGAACTTCTTATTAACCCACGACTTAAGTCGTAGGTTACTACAACAACATGCATCAACCGTTTTAACGGTTTCAAAATATATCAACAAAAATTCTTATAGTGAGTTCAATATCTATAGAATGTTTTTCTTAAAAATCATTTTCGTGCTTAATGGTTAAATATGATTTATTTTAGTAATTTCCACACCTATAAAATTTCAGTAATCTTATTAATCTTTATATTGATCATGACAACTACCGTGTGTTTTGCTGATAATATCTCTGTTACTTCCTATGTTGATAAGAATACACTTTCTCTAAATGAGCTACTAAATTTAACAATTGAAATAAAATCCGACGAGCAGATCGGTGCCGAGCCGGAGATTCCGCAACTTACGGGATTCCAGATAGTTGGGCAATCTTCCTCAAGTTCCACTTCAATCGAAATAATCAATAATGAGATGTCGAGAACAGTTAAACAGAGCTTTACGTACTCTTTGCGCCCATTGAAAACCGGCAGTTTTACGATCCCGCCAATTTATACAAAATATAAAAACAAAACCTATCGTTCGAAAACGATAAATGTGATTGTTGTTGAAGCGAGCAGTAATTATCAGCAGCCCAATCAAAAAAAGCTCAAGAACACTAATGATTCTTCAAATAATGTGCAGATCTTTTTGCAGGCAACGCCAAGTAAATCAGAGGTTTTTGTTGGAGAGCCCTTTACAATTAAATATGTTCTTTACAGCAACAAAGGGCTGGTCGGGCTCAATGCAGAAAAAATGCCGGAATTTGCCGGTTTCGTAAAAGAGGAAACCTTTCAGGCAAAGAATATAACACATACTCTCGAAGTCATTAAAGGCATACGTTATTATGCCTACCGCATAAGTAATTATACACTTTTCCCGACTTATGCAAGCAATTTCACTATGGATAAGATGGAACTGCTTTGTGCCTATGAAGTTCCTGCAAAGAGTTTCTTTGATTTCGGCACAACGAAGCGAGTGTATATCCAATCGAATACATTAGGAATAAGAGTTAAGCCGCTTCCTCTCGAAGGACAGCCAAAGAATTTTTCGGGAGCAGTAGGACAGTATGATATTAAATCGGATTTGAGTTCCAAGCTGCTTAAAACAGGTGAATCTGTAACGCTTACTCTAACCATATCAGGTTCCGGCAATATCCGCATGTTTGAGCCACCCACTTTGCCCATCATTCCAAATATTGATACATTCCCGCCTGAAGAGTGTGACGACCTCTATCATCCTGACAATATCTCAGGAAAAAAGGTCATCAAATACATTCTCATACCGGAAGAGCCGGGAACCTACGATTTGCCGCAAATTTCCTTCACTTATTTTGAACCCCGTTCTGAAACCTATAAAACCATCTATACAAAACCTGTGACGTTCACTGTTGAAAAGGGTAAGGTAACACCGGGTTCGCTGTCTTATATTCGCCCTCAGGATATTGATATTCAGGGCTTGGATATTCATTTTATCATTACAAAAAATACGATAACGGATTACAAGCTTATCATCTCACAGGCATGGTTCTGGATACTGATAATCATATCATTATTGAGTATTGTAGCTGCAATGATCATAAAGAAGGAACGTGAAAAATTGTTGCAGGATAAGGGATATTATCGCACGAGAATTTCCAATAAACATCTTCAAAAGGATATTGGCAAGGTTCAGGCAGCTTTGAAGAGTGATGATATTTCAGGTTTTTTTGTTGCTGCGGATAATGCCTTGAAAAATTTCATTGCGAATAAATGTAATATTTCTGCAGGTGCCTCAACAATTCAGGATATTATTGCAGAGCTTCATAAACGAGAACTCCAGGAAGAGTTTATTGATGAAATAACCAATTTCCTCAAAATGACAGACAATGCACGTTTTGGAGGCATGCAATTTTCCCATGAAGCGCTCGAAGAAAAGTATCGGGAATTGAACAATATCCTTCAAAACCTTTCCAAGACTAAATTCAGGAAAAAAAGATGAAAAAAACAATCTGTTTATTAAGCATTTTATTCCTTGTTCCCATACTGATTCTTGCTAAAGATTATGATATCAGCGTTGGTAATAATGCATATCAGGAGCAAAATTATCAGAAAGCTGAAGAAGAGTATATGAAGCTGGTTAACGAAGGTGTGAAGAATTATGAACTTTTCTATAACCTCGGCAATACTTACTTTAAACTCAATGACATCGGCAATGCCCGTCTTTACTATGAAAAAGCTGCGAAGTTCAAGCCACTTGATGAAGAATTGAAAGAAAATATTACGATGCTGCTGGCAAGCATAAAAGATAAAGAGGAAGTAGAGAGATCATTCCTTGAAACCATTTTACTAAAACTTTATTATACATTTTCAATCAATCTTCTTGGTGTGTTCATTCTCCTATTTTTTATTCTAATGATGCTTTTCATTGTTCTTCTTATTATGAGCAGAAGCATGGTTCTTAAAAGGTTGGTAAAGATTTTCCTCGTTGTTTTTGCAGTTATTTTCTTTATCGTGGTAATGACCGAAGTGATGAGAATTCGTGATTTCTACTCTGATAATAATGCAGTTATTCTAAATGAAGTAGTTATTGCATACAGCGGACCGAGTGAGGATTTTCCACAGGTTTTTACAATACATGAGGGACTGAAAGTTTCTATAGAAAGATTTGATAATGACTGGGTGCTGATAAAACTTCCATCTGGAAATGGGGGATGGATCGTTGGTTCTGCAATAGGAATTATCTGACATGAGGTTGAAGCGCACTTCGCAGGATGCTCAAACACTTGGAATAATTGGATTCATATTTCTCCTTCCTGCAGTGCTTTCCTGGATTTTATTTATTCTCCACCTTTCTCATATCACAAATTTATTTAAGATCATATCTGAAGCGATTCCGATATTGATGCTCATTTTTGTCACGCTGAATCCACTTGCTGCAATTGCTCTTGGCGTGTTTTCCAATGCCTATGAAAGCAGAAACATTTACGCTAAAACAGCTTCGATCGGGGGAGTCATTCTTATTGGATTTCTTCTTATAGCGATAATAATTCGATAAAATACCTTGAATCTCTCATTCCCAAAGCTTTAGGACATTAAATGCGAAGCATATTTAACTGTTCCTTCTTTGGGGACGCACATTCTTGAAATAGAAAATCCCTTCAAAAACTTGAGACATGTCTGAGAGCATGTCTTAAGTTGTAGCTCCTGTGAATTACTTATCACAAGCTCTTCGATTTGTGACAAGATAATTTTCACCCACGCAGATTGTGCTGATTCTCGCAGATACAAATATTGAATTAACCACAGAGAGCACCAGTCTCTGTTTCACTTCAGTCTTCACTCCGTTACGCCTTGACAGGACGACTCGGCAAGCAGAGGAAATTCCACTTGTGATAAGGTAATTCCACTTAAAAAGGGCATGTCATTCCCTCGAAAGAGGGAATCCAGTATTTATGCTAAAAAAACACCAGTTTCCATTAAACTACTATTCCTTTTGAGCGTATTCAAACTTTATTCATAAATATTTTGACAAAGAAATATCATAAACTGTTTATTTATTCAAAAAATTTTGAACATAATAAAAATCTATGTATATATTAATTTTAGGTTTATTCGTAGTCATAATATTCTCAGTATTTGAATATTATTCACATTATTCATACAGAAAAAAGATACCTCTACTTATCCATGTAAACGGCACACGCGGAAAATCCAGTGTTACCCGGCTTATTGCTGCCGGTCTGCGTGAGGGTGGAAAAAGAACAATTGCAAAAACCACCGGCTCTGCACCGAGAATTATTCTGGAAAACGGAGATGAAATTCCAATACTACGCCCTCGAGGACCGAACATTCGCGAGCAGATCAAGATGTGTAGATTTGCTGCAAAACGCTCCTCAGAAGTCCTCGTGCTCGAATGCATGGCTGTTATGCCGGAATATCAGTGGATAACAGAGCAAAAAATAATAAGATCAGATATTGGGGTGATAACAAATATCCGCCTCGATCACCTCGATGTTATGGGTCCGGGTATAAAAAATGTAACCTATTCTATCTGTAACACTATTCCATCAAAATCAATTTCGTACACAAGCGAAAAAAAGCTTTTTCCCTATATGAGAGAAATTGCTGATAAAAAAAAGACCAAGCTCTTTCTCAGTGATCCTGAAATGGTGTCCGATGAAGTGCTTGATGAATTTTCACACATCGAGCATAAAGATAATATCTCTTTGGCTTTGGATGTGTGCAAAGCATGCGGCGTGGAAAAGGACGTTGCACTCGAAGGAATGAAAAAAGCAAAGCCCGACATCGGCGCAACCACGCTTTTCCATATTCAGGATAATGAAAGAGATATATATTTTGCTCATTCTTTTGCTGCCAATGATCCCGAATCTACAGAGTTTGTTATCAAGTCGGTTAAAGAACTTCATCCCGATATTGAGTTCTGCGGATTTATTCTTAACACCCGTGCAGACAGGATGTTCCGCTCCAAGCAGCTTGTGAAAATGCTCGAGAATATTGATTTTGACGGTCTCTACCTCATCGGGCAGGAAACAGCAACCGTTTATTCTTATGCACAGAATCATAAACTACCAATGTCAAAAGTATATAATTTCGGATGGATTACAGGTGAGAAGTTAATGAAAAAACTGGATGGTATCAAAACAAAAAATATTCTGCTTATAGGCATTGGAAATATCGGTGGAAACGGCGGTATTATTGTGGAATATTTTAAAGAGAAATCAGAGATCGGAGAATCATAAATGTTTGAAGTCGCGATAGGTTTAGGCGTTTTAACAAGTCTTTTCTTTTTGGAAGCATTTGGCATTGCTGCAGGTGGTATTGTTGTGTGCGGATACATCGCATTATATCTTCATGAGCCACTTACAATATTAGTTACTTTAGCGATCAGCTTTGCTGTCTATGGAATTGTGAAATTCCTCGGCATGTTCATGTTCATGTACGGACGTCGCAGGATGGTCATCTCTGTACTTCTGGGTTTCATCATCGGGTGGATGGTGCGGTCTTTAGGACTGTTTTCCTATATTCCGGGAGATCAGGTCGTTCGTGTGATCGGGTACATTATTCCGGGCTTGATCGCAAATTCTATGGAACGCCAGGGCATCATTCAGACAATATCGGTCATGGGAGTGGCAGCAGTAATTGTGCGGCTGATTCTCATTCTTGTATTCGGCGGACAGTTAATAGGATAAATGAATTGAGGAACCATGTACATACCAAGTGCGCATTCTAAAATCAGTGTTATCATACTTTTAATTATAGCGATCGGTTTGTTTTTGTGGGTTCATAACTCACGAGTGTGGGTGAAAGAAAAATATTATGATGAGAAATTGCTGGCAACAGAACTCACAAAACTGGCAACTGATGCAATCAGAGAATATCGGATTCAGCAGGGCTATTCCTTTGATGAACTGAACGATCCGAACAGATCAGGTCTTATCGGCGAGAAATATTCGCTCATTACTACAGATAGGGGAGATCTCACTGCAAAATTGACAACTCTCAACCCAAATATATCAGCAATTATTGTTGAATTTTTCAAGAAAGCCAAACTTAAAGAAGGCGATGTCATTGCCATCAATGTAACCGGCTCGATGCCTGCGCTTAATATTGCGGTACTCAGCGCTGCAAATGTTCTTGGACTCGATGTTGTGCTCATTAGCTCAGTCGGTGCATCTATGTTCGGGGCAACCGATCCCTACTTCACATGGCTGGATATGGAAACATTGCTCAATGAGAAGGACATACTTCATTATAAAAGTGTTGCAACTTCACTTGGTGGAGGGCGAGATCTCGGACGCGGATTGAGCAAAGCTGGTCGTGATCTTATTATTGAAGCTGCTGAGCGTAATAATGTTGATCTTATTCAAGAGAAAAGTCTGGAAAAGAATATCGAACGTAAAATGCAGTTATTCCGGAAAGTGGACGGAAAAATTCAACTGTATGTAAACATTGGCGGCGGACTTTCCAGTCTTGGAGATGCAATTAACGGACGCTTGCTTCCACCGGGACTTCACAAGCATGTGCTTACCCGCAACATTCCAAAAAAAGGAACGATGTTCCTCTTCGCAGAAAAGGGTGTACCTGTTATTCATCTACTCGATGTACGAACTCTTGCTGAAGAATATGATCTTCCTATCTCGCCTGTGCCTTTGCCGGAACCCGGAACAGGAGCAATGTTCCTTGAGGAGCGTTATAATCTAACCATAACTGCTATCGCACTGGCAATTCTTGCAATCCTAATTGTTATCGTGATATTCTTTGACAAACGTCAGCAGCAGTTCAAAGAAGAACATGCGAGCTAAAAGATAAAGAAAATATCCAATGTCCAATCAGACTTCTCCCGATAAATCGGAATACGTCTCAACAGGCAAGGAATATCCAAGTTTGAAGGAATAGAATGAAAAAGTTATTTATTGTATTTATTATTTTAATCTCAAGCTTGCAGCTCAGCGCCCAGCAATCAGAATTAACGTTCGCTCAAGAACCAGAAGAATTCTTGCTCTATAACTCAAATAATCAAAAAATGTATTCCTATTACTTGCTGCATTCAAAGGAAAATATTACTCTCACCACATCATATCTTGATACTCTTGGGATATATTCAAGAATTTTCTTTGAACAAAGAGCAGATTCTCGTTCTTATGAATATGTGCTCACATACGACACAGTTGCAGATACAATTCACAAAACCTGCCGAAAAAGCAGCGTCACAAGAGGAGTGAACGGACAGCCGGTCTCAACATATAACAAGTATGTGATCGCACTGAAAAATACTCAAAGTGTATTAAAAATAATAAACCTCTCTTCTGTTCCAATTCTCTTCAAATTTGATTACAATTCACCAACCAATTATTCATCACAACACGAATATATCGCTTATAGCCCCGATATATACGAAGATGAAAAAGTACTCGTGCTCAATGACAAAGAATATACTTATTATGAACCGAAAAGTAACAAGATAAGTCTCGATCTCGAAGGTCCGATATATCTTAAAATAATCAGCCGGGTGATATTTGATATGCCTGCGACAAAGAAAATTGATTATCAGTTTGATGTTTATGATAATAGCAGTTTGCTCGCTTCCTTTAGCGAGGTTGGTTATAAATCTTCAAAATCAATCTTGACAAACAATATCGAGCATATTCCCTCAACCGGTGATGTGAATATCCTTCATTTTGATAAGGGTGCTCATCATATTGAGATCAGGAAAACGTCCAATAATCATGAAGTGATGTTTAGATTATATATCAACAAAAAAGCTGTGTACGTGGGGGATAGATGAAAAGAATAATTTTCATTTGTTTTGTGTTTTTGATGAGTGCATACACTCTTTCCGCTCAGGATTTTGAGTTTGATCTATTCAACAAGATCGATATCAGAACTTATTATGACAGCAATGTGCTCAATCTTTCTGCCAAAGATATTGATAAATTCCTCGATGGACATGATCCCGATAAGTATAAGCTAAAATCTGTCGATGACATTGTGAGTTCTTTTGATATTGAGCTTGGCTTTAAGCATAATCTTGTAATGGGACATACGCAGATCAGCAAGTTCAAATTTTCTTATGACAAGTACTGGAAGAACGGATTCAAGGACTTTAAATTTCTGAGTTTTGAGATCATTCAGTATTTCAGTAAATACGTTGATATACGCGCAAAGTACTCCTATTATCCTTACATTTTTATAAACAAATATGAAAGCAATTTTGATCCTTATTATGCTTATCATGATTTTACCTATTCAAAAAACCTCGTGCTTTCCGGCATAAGTATTCGCATTATTGATCTTGCAGAATTTGGGTATAATTTTAAATATTCCGATCAAAACTACAATGAGTATTTTCCCGAATATGATGCATATAATTTCGTCAGTGAGGGCTGGATCGGATTCCGACCAATGGAAAATACTAAGATAAAGTTCAAATATACCTATGTGCAGTCCGTTGCACAGGCGGAAAAGGTTTATGAGCCGGGCAGTATCGAGATCCGCGATCCTTCTTATAATTCCAATATATTTTATACTTCGTTGTCATTGCCAATTGGAAGCGGCGCAATGAGACGACCTGTGAAACTTTTTACAAGTTTTGAATGGGAAAATAGATACTATCAATCTCCTTTCTCTGTAACCATCGATCCCTTTCATTCAGGAAGAAAAGACAGTATTTTAGATGTGGAAGTATGGATTATTTATCCGCTTTGGTACATTCTTGATTTCCGT